>CAMHBE010000030.1 GCA_946183095.1 uncultured Clostridia bacterium
TATGACGGCTTTAGGGCGGTACGAATGGGCGGCAAGAGGTTTTTAGAGGTGCCCATAAGATACATATACGGCACATCGGTGCATCCCGCATCGGTCGGCAGATCGTACAAATGCCGCATACATATCGTATTTAAGGAAAATTGTACCCTGTTCCGTCCTCATATCTGAAAACCACAAAAAAATATCCCGATAACAGCGTGTGCCGTTATCGGGATATTGTTATGTTCGGTTTACTTGCCGTTCTTGACAGCAAAGCCGTTGATGCTGAGGGCAGCTTTTGCGGTGAACTTACCGCCTACCTCGCTGTTTCCGTCTATCACGAGATCGTTGGAAACTGTCAGGTTCTTCGTAACCTTTATGTCACCGATCAGCTTAGTTGTGCCGTTTTTAGCTGAAACTGTCAGCGACTCCATAACCGTCTTGCCGGCTTCGGTGGCAGTGACAGTAAGCTCGCCCTTTACGGTGACTGCTCCGAGAATGCTGTCTGTGATATTTGCAGCGTCCGTTACCGCAGTCTTGCCGAGAGTGCAGTTTGTCACGGTCAGGGACTTTTTGGCTGTGACTGCTGCCGCATCACCTTTGGCAGTCTTGAACGAGATATTCTCTATCGTGAGGTCGCCGCTTGCGGTCACGGACGGAACTGTATAACCTCCGGAAGAGCGCTGCCTTCAATGAGCGAATTTCTTTATATGTGCGAATACTTTGAGATAACTCCGGAACAATTCTTTTCTGAGAATATACCTAAACCTATTAAACTTGAACGCGCAGTAAAGGCTCTTGACAAACTTAACGATGCAGATCTCGACCGAATCATTGACCTTGCCGAACGACTTGCCGAAAAGCCGGGCATCGCGTAGATACCCGGCTCTTTGTATAGTTTTATTCTTTGATTTTTCACATTTCGGCGCCGTCTGCCAATGCAGGAAGGATTGACAGCAGTGATCCGGAGCGCGAACGCGCCGCTGCACCTACTTTGCCGATACGCTGCACGCTGTTATGGTGAACGTTCCGGCGCACGATCCGATGTACGGCGAATCCGGTCTGGCGCTGATGATGACCGTTGCTTTTCCGCAGTGAACGTTGTCGGCGTAGTAGATTTCGAAATACTTCTCGATATCATTGCCGCCGAGCTTTGTCTTGCCGACAGTGAGCGTAAGCTGCGGAGAAGCGGCATCGACAGCGGAGAACGTTATCGCCTTGCCGGTGTACTGAACGCTCTTGACGGAAAGCGTGAGCTTCCCCTTTGTGACATCCGTTCTGTCAGCGGAGGAAACAACGCTGTAACTGCCGCCGAGACCGTTTCCGGTATATGATGTGCCCTTGCTGTCTATCTTGACGGTGCAGTCCTTCGAGTTTCCGCTTTCGAGCGTTATTTTATCCTTGTCGTTGTATGTGACCGTGCAGTCGCTCTTTGTGAGCAGCATACCGTCCGCGATAACATATACGTTCGGCTTGTAAACGGCAGGCTTTCTGTACAGCATATCCGACGCGATAACGGTTGTGTTCTGTGAGGTGAGCTTCACAGGCTCTATCGTGAAATCACCGCCGCTGCCGGTGTACTTCGCGCCCTTATAGTTGCCGAGGAACGTGAGCTTCGTCTTTCCCGTGCCGGCTTTCTTGTTGCCTGAGAATGCAGCCGTGTAGTCTCTGCCCGCCGCAAGCTCATACTTCTCGCCGCCGGGAATTTCCGCAATGACCGTGAGTACGGGAGTCACACCGTACTTCGACCATGTGTAGGCGGTCTTATCCGTCTTTACGGTGATATCCGCATTCTTCGCGGGCGCTATCCTGAATGTCTTGCTGACGGAACCCGTGCGGCTGCCGATACCCGTTACCGTGAACTTTACGGTCCCGGCGTCGGTGTTCGCGGAATATGATACCTTGTAATCGGTGCCTTCCGAAAGTATGTTTTTCTGCGGGTCGGTAACTTTCAGTTCATCGGCGGTGAGCGTCTGCGGCTTGCCTGTGAATGTCCTGTTCACCTTCCCGAGTGCGACCTTTATCGCCGAGGCTTTCAGAGCAGCCCTGTCCGTGCTTGTCACAGTGACTTCGCGCGTGCCGGTGAAATTGCCGATACCGGTCAGAGTGACCTTGTCTCCCGAGACATCGCTAAGTGTGTAGTCCTTTCCTTTTTTCAGGACGATACCCATGTATGACACGATGGGCGCGGGGATCTTGCCGGCTTCGTAAAGCGTGCTGCCGACAACTATACCGCTGTCGGATACAGGCTTTTGCAGAACAGTGAACGGCATGGTCACGGAACCGGCGAGATCGCCCTTGAATGTGACGGTAACGGCAGCGCCGCCCTCCGTGCAGTTTATGTTATTTGTGTATTTCAGCGTATAGTCGGTGCCTTGTATGAGTTTTCTGCCGTTTTCCTTGCAGATGATGCCGGGCATCAGCGCCGCACCCGTGTAGGTGAGTTCATAACTGCCGCTGCCGCCCTTTGCTATCGTTGTTTCATCGAACGCCACAGTCAGACCGCTGCCCTTTGCGGGAAGTAAGGTCTGCATATATGTTATCTCGTTCGTGCCGTTTTTGTCGCTGAACAGCTTATGGCACTTTTCGCACTCCCAGTATTCGATATTGCCGTCGGTGTCCGCGGTTGGCTCAACGCGCTCATGCCGGATAAGGGAATGAGTGTGATGCTCGGCAATGATGATAACGCTGCTCCCGTCGATTATCTCACTCTTGCCCTGCGCATCCGAGAACAGGCATCCGCAGCGGCTGCAAGCGTAGTATTCGAGGTTGCCGTCCTCAGTCTCGGTGACAGCCTTTGCGGGGTAATGCGTAAGGTCGTGATCGAGAGCGGGAGAGATCTTAAACTCGCGGCTGATCTCTTCATTGCAAACAGTGCAGTATGTCACTTCGTCGCAGCTTCCCGCGGAGGTGCAGGTGGAAGCTGTCTCGTATTCGTGTCTGACAGCGCCGGGAACATGACCGGTCGAAGATATGACTTTGTGTGTGCGGGATATCTCCTCACCGCAGGCCGTACAGTACTGCACAAGGTCATAGCCGCCGTCGGTAGTGCAGGTCACGGCGACCCTGTTCTCCTCCGCAGCGGTGCCGCCCTTATGACCGGTATGCACGGTTACGATGCTTTTATGATCTGCAATAAGGGAAGTGCCGTCCTTGTCGAGATACCACCGTCCGCATTCCGCACACTCATAATGCGCCGCACAGCCGTCGGTATTGCAGGTCAGAGGTACTGCGGGAACGAACGTCATTGTGTGGGTGTGCTTCACATACCACGCGGTAAATACTGTATCGCCGTTTATAACGACTTTCTTTCCGGGTACGCCGTAACCGAAACCGTCGATCCCGCTTCCGGTCCACTGGCTGAAAGTATATCCTTCCGGAGGTGTGAAACCGCAGGCGGGCAGCACATACGTCGAGCCAACGGGAACGTACACGTCCGCCATGGTGCCTGTTCCGGATGTGCCGTCAAAGCTTACCTTCGCGGTACCCTTTGTTACGTTTATCTTTATGTACATGAGGTAACCCGATGTCTCGGACGACGTTACCCGATAGCTGTATGTGCCGGAAGGTGCTTCACTCGGTACGGATACCGTCACGGTGCCGCTTTCGGTATCGGGTGTGAATGTCAGGGCGGGAGCGCCGTCGGGAACGCTGTACTCCGTGAATGTCAGGGTGCCGGCTCTTGCCTTGTTCGGCGTGGTGCGGTATGCCGTTACGGCAGTCTCGCCCGCGTACATATCGAGCTGATCGAAAGCTAACTGATCGAGCAGGTAATAGCCGTCCTCGTCCGCCGTGAACGTATAGCACAGATCCTTCAGCACATCGTTATAGCCTATCTGCTTCTCAACGCCTATCGCTCCGAATGAGCCCTGTGCGGCCACCTTCGCATAGACGGTCTTTGCAGTCACCGCAGCGGTGCTGTCAACAGGCTCGGTGCAGGCTTCATCGTAATAAAGCTCAACGCTCTTTGTTTGTTTTTTCTTGTCGGGGTTCACGAACCACCGCACCGTATATTCATCGTTCCAGAGTTCAAAATCCGAGGGAGTGGGCTTCACGGTGATCTTTACGACATCGCCGACTTTCGCGTACAGCACGGAATAATTGAGAACGAATCCCTTCGGGTTCAAAGGCGACGAACCGCTGTAGATGAAGGAATACATATCTATCGTGCCGGCTTCGCGGTCGCTCGTTGCTCTGAAACGTGTATGCACATACACTCTCTGACCCGCCGTGCAGGACAGTACAAGGCTGCCGCTCGTGCCGGGGACCGCATCTTCCCACATAGTCTCTGTGGGAGCCGCATCGCTGTTTGTTACGAGATATTCCTGTCTTGTGCTCGGATTGTTTACGGAAACGCTCGTGTACGGCGATTTGCAGGACAGTGCGGGAGCTGTGGGCAGGTCGGTATATATCTGCTTTCCGACCAGCTTCGCGGAACCCCAGACCGTGCCGTCATATCCGTCAACAACTGCGGTCAGGCGCACATACCTGCCAGCCGTACCGGATTCGGGCGTAAGCGTTGACGTCTTTGCGCTGCTGGTCGTAAGGTTCTGCCAGCCCTCACCGTCGTCGCTCACCTGCCAGCGGAAATGCACCGCTGACGGCTCGCTCACCTCGATCTCGTGCAGCAGTCCCGTGCGGGCGGTCTGTGCAGGCTGTCCGACGCGCACCGCCGAGGTATATACGATACCGCCGAACAGCACGGGTGTGATGTCTATCTTCACGCTCTCGGAATAAAGAGCTCCGCTGTGACCCGCCGCAGTCACCTTTACACGGATGTAATTGCCTGCGTCTTCATTGCCGACAACGTATTCGGACGAGCCGCTGCAGCGCGTTACGGGGATCCATGTCGTGCCGTTGTCGCTGACTTCCCATGTATATATCACATCGTCGGGAGTTCCCTCTGTGAATGCTTCTATGGTATCTCCGACCTCTTCCGCGCTGCCGGAGATCGACACACTGCCGGTTATCGGGCGCTTGTCTATGACTATGTTCTTTGCAATCTCTCCGTTGGCATCATAGAAATTGGTCTCGTACAGATAACCGCCTGCGGGCTCCGTTATCGTATAATAATCGCCTATGTCGATAAGGTAATCGCTGAATACAGCCTGCTTTCCCGCATATATCGAAGCAGTGCCGTGCAGCTCACAATTTGAATCCACATATATGCCATATTCCGGTGAATGTACAGTCAGACTGCTGCCCGAACCGGAAACAACAGCGCTCATGGCTCTTACACCGCAGTCTGTGCGCGCGGTATTCTCCGAAATGTTGTTTATCACCACATTGCCGCCGTAAACGAACACTCTGTCAGCCCTTGACCTTACGGCGAATTGTCCTTTTGCGGTAATGTTCGCGTCGCAGTGAAATTCCACACTGGAGTACCCGGTCACTATGCCGTCCGACTCCGATATGACAACGATCTTTGCACCGTCACATTCTTTGAACTTTACGAAAGACTCCGCGCTGATGCAAGCGTGAGACGCAGAAGATGATACCGCAGTCAGACTGCCGGTCACCTCTATGCCCTTACCGGAGTATAATGCTGAATTGGCTTCCGCGGTGACATTTGCTGTTCCCGCGAGGGTTATGAACTCTTCATTCGAGATGATGCTGTGTTCTTTGCCTGTAACGGTGCTCTCGCCACGAAGCCTCACATATCCGACCGCGCAGATACCGTCTCCGTTCTTGCCCCCTGCGGTGAGCTTGGCGTCTTTCTGCATTGTCACTTCGCCGCCGCTGCGTATGCCGTCATCGTTACCGGTCGCATCTATATCGCCTTCGGAGAGAACGTCGCCGCCGGCATAGATACCGTCCTTTGCGCCGCCGACTGCTTTCAGCCTGCCTCCGTCGGAAATGCTGACGGTACCGCCGCCGTAAACGCCGTACAGACCGCCCTGTGCGGTAACATTCCCGCCGACGGTGACACTGCCGTTTTTAGTGATGAGCGCGGTGCCCTTTGCGCCTGCCGCACTTATAACGGCATTGCCTGACACGCTGATGTCTCCCGTACCGAACACCGCATCGGCATAGCTCGTTATGTCTATGGTACCGCCTCTGATGCCGATGTTATCGCCGACTATGCAGCGGCTTCCTACGGTCGCGACAGAAACGGTGAGATCACCCTCTGCGTCGATATCGCCCGTGTCGGAGCGTATTGCACCGAAAACGCTTTCGATAACGCAGTTCCCGCGGAGCGTGATGTTCCCGGCGGCGTTCACGCATATATAGTCGGCGGTGTATTTTTCCATATTGCTGCCGCCCGGCGCAGAGGTGGTCTTTGCGTGCAGCCCCGCCGCACCGTCGTCCATAATGATGACCGAACCGGCGGTGAGTGCAGATGCGCCGCCCGTAGCATCAAGATATCCGTTTTTTAAGATCCTTATCGTGCCGCTGCTCCCGCGGGCATTTACGGCAGCACTGTTCAGCTTTGTGCTTTTTGCCTTTACAGTGCCCAATATATTAACGTACCATGACGAAACGACCGCGTCCGACACCGCTGTGATATCCACATTGCCAGAAAGATCCACTATTTCTCCCGCTATGCCGTAATGCGACCCGGACGTTGTAACGCCTTTGAACCTGCCGCCTATGAAAACATCACGGCTGCAATTTTGGGAGACGACGCATCCGGCGTTCGATGTGACATTCACATCATCACCCTTCACGACGATCTCGCCGCTCCGTGAGTATATTCCGTTCCCGCCCGAATTTACGGTCAGGAAGC
The DNA here is from genome assembly GCA_946183095.1 of uncultured Clostridia bacterium. Taxonomy (GTDB): domain Bacteria; phylum Bacillota; class Clostridia; order Oscillospirales; family Ruminococcaceae; genus Ruminiclostridium_E. The sequence goes on from CAMHBE010000030.1 coordinate 6,707, forward strand.
TGCCGCTGTCGATGAGTATGTCTCCGTCGATGCTGAAAGCGTCCTTATCCGCAGTGACATCTATGCTTGCTGTAGTGTACAGCGAGTTTACGGACACGCCGTGACCCTTTGAGCCTTTGATCGTGAGGGTCTTGTCGTCGGGTCCGATGACCGCAAGTTCAAAGCTGCCGCTTATCGACTTTATCACCGCATCGGCATTCACGTTGATGCAGGTGTCCTCGGTCAGCACTATCTCCGCGCCATTCGCAAAGTCAGCCGAATACAGCTGCTTGTACTCCGTGACCTCCGGCGGTATATCGCTGTCGCGCTCCGGAGCTGCCGGCGTATCGGACGTATCTGCGGCCGGTGCGGCGGTATCTTCCGTAACTGCGGGATAAGCCTGTGCCGGTATCGGCGAAAGTGTCATTGCCGCCGCGAGCATGATACTCAGCAGGACGTTTCGTTTCTTTTTTCTGTACATATCGTTTCCTCCTTGCGAACATTATTGCGGGAAACATATCATCAGTTTGACTTTATATCATTTTATCACATTTTGCACAAAAAGTCAACACAAAGTCAAACATTTTTGAGACAGATGTGCAAAATGCAGCCCTCTCCCCTGCCGCAGCAGCCGAAATACTGCCCGGACGAAAAAAAATGTTGCAATCGGAACGGAAATGTGGTATAATATAACAGTATGTACTATGAACGGCGGTGAAACAGCGGCATAATGCGGATAATCGGTATCGACCCCGGCTATGCGATAGTGGGGTTCGGAGTGATAGAGTACGAACGCAGAATGTTCGACGTGATAGATTACGGCGCGATAACTACCGGCGCGGAAAAGGATCTCAACACCCGCCTTATGGAGATATACGACGATGTGTGCTGCATCTTCGACCGCTACAAGCCCCAGTCTATGGCGATAGAACGGCTGTACTTCACAACCAACCAGAAGACGGCTATCGCGGTCGCAGAAGCGAGAGGCGTGGTCCTGCTCGCGGCAAGGCAGCGCAGCATAGAGATATACGAGTACACTCCGCTGCAGGTGAAGAACTCGATCACAGGCTACGGCAAGGCGGTAAAGAAGCAGGTGCAGGAGCTTACCAAAAACATCCTTAAACTGCCGGAGATACCGAAGCCCGACGATACCGCCGACGCGCTCGCTATCGCCGTATGCCATGCACACTCGTACAATTCGCAGCTCAGCAGATTCAAGTAAAAAGGTGATACTATGATATACAGCGTAAGAGGAAAACTCACACACAAGACAAACGACCTCGCGGTGGTGGAATGCGCCGGCGTAGGCTTCGCGTGCAGAACAACAAGCTATACGCTCTCACCGCTCAAAGTCGGCGAAGAGGTGTTCCTGCTGACATACATGAACGTCCGCGAGGATGCGGTGGAACTGTTCGGGTTCGGTGAAGCTGCCGAACTGAACTGCTTCAAACTGCTGCTGAGCGTCAGCGGCGTGGGTCCGAAAGCCGCTCTCTCCATACTCTCGGATATGTCGCCGCAGGGGTTCGCTCTGTGCGTCGCGCAGGGTGACAGCAAGGTGCTGACGAGAGTCCCCGGCATCGGCAAAAAAACCGCAGACCGCATAATTCTCGAACTGAGAGACAAGATGACCGACCGCATCGGCGAGATATCCTCCGATACTTACGCGGAGCTTTCAAAGCCGGGCACTCCCGCTTCAGGAAACGCCGCAGAGGCAGTTACCGCTCTCGTAGCGCTGGGATTTACCGCCGCACAGGCGCAGAAAGCGCTCGCCGGACTTTCCCCCGACCTGTCCGTTTCGGAAATGGTCAGAGAGGGACTTAAAAAGATCGGCAGCATAAAGTGATAATGACAAGCGTTCGCATCATACAATTCAGGAGATGATATATTGATAGAGATGAACAACGACCGCGATCAGGTCACACGACCTTCGCGGCTCACAGAACCCGAGCTCACGCCCGAAGATACCGACATAGAGTACAGCCTGCGCCCGAAGCGGCTCAGCGAGTACATCGGACAGGACAAAGTAAAAGAAAATATGTCCGTCTATATAAAGGCTGCCCGCGACAGGAACGAGAGCCTTGACCATGTGCTGCTGTACGGTCCTCCCGGGCTCGGAAAGACCACCCTCTCCCGCATCATCGCAAACGAAATGGGCGTAGGGATCAGCATCACTTCGGGTCCCGCGATAGAAAAGCCCGGCGACCTTGCTTCGATACTGACCAATCTGAAAGACGGCGATGTGCTGTTCATCGACGAGATACACCGTATGTCAAGGCAGGTCGAGGAGATACTCTACCCCGCTATGGAAGACAACGTGCTGGATATAATAATCGGTAAGGGTCCGTCGGCGCAGTCCATACGCATCGACCTGCCGAAATTCACACTGGTGGGGGCGACTACCCGCGCGGGACAGCTCACAAGCCCCCTGCGAGACAGGTTCGGCATCGTGCAGCGTCTGGAACTGTACACCGAAGACCAGCTCTGCGATATCATAATGCGCTCGTCGGTGATACTGACGATACCCACAGACCGCGACGGCGCGAGAGAACTTGCAAGGCGTTCGCGGGGAACTCCCCGCATCGCGAACAGACTGCTTAAACGTGTGCGGGACTTCGCGGAAGTAATGGGCGACGGACATATCACCAAAGATATGGCGGATATCGCGCTCGACAGGCTGGAGATCGACAAGCTGGGGCTCGACGGTCTCGACAGACGCTACCTCACCATGATGATAAAGGGTTACAACGGCGGTCCCGTTGGACTTGAAACACTCGCTTCCGCTATAGGAGAAGAAGCCGTCACACTCGAAGACGTGTGCGAGCCTTTCCTCATGCAGCTCGGGTTCGTTGCAAGAACTCCGCGCGGGCGGACTGCCACGACACTCGCATACAAACATTTAGGTATAGAACAAATGGGTCAGCAGACGTTCTGAGACGCGCAGACCACAGACAGGAGAAGTTATGGGAAGATTGTTTGGTACAGACGGTGCAAGAGGTGTTGCGATAACAGAGCTCACCTGCGAACTTGCAATGAACATCGGCAGAGCCGCGGCGATAGTGCTCACAAAGCACAAGGCTGCCGGCGAAAAGGCAAAACTGTTTATTGGCAAAGACACACGCGTGTCCTCGGATATCCTCGAATCCGCGCTCATATCGGGCATCATGTCGGTAGGCGCGGATGCAGTGCTGCTCGGAGTGGTGCCCACACCGGCGGTGGCGTATCTCGTGAAGAATGAGGGAGCCGATGCGGGCGTGATGATATCCGCTTCGCACAACAGCGTTGAATACAACGGTATAAAGCTGTTCGCGGGGAGCGGTCTCAAGCTGCCCGACGATGTCGAAAACGAAATAGAAGCGCTGATACTCGACCGCCCCGAAACGATACAGCTCAAAGACGGCACAGCAGTAGGCAGAGTCAGTGTTATGCAGAATGCCGCCGAAAAGTACGTCGGGCACCTTGCGGATGCCGCCGATATCGGGAGACACGACCTGCGTATAGCGGCAGACTGCGCGAACGGAAGTGCTTCGGCTACCGCATCGTCTCTCTTCGCAAAGCTCGGCGTGCAGTGCGATGTGATAAACGCAGTCCCCGACGGCTGCAACATCAACGAGAACTGCGGTTCAACACATATCGGCGTGCTGTGCGAACGTGTGAAGTCCGGCGGGTATGACTTCGGCGTGGCATTCGACGGCGACGCGGACAGATGCCTTGCTGTCGATGAAAACGGAAACATCGTTGACGGCGACAAGCTCATTGCAATAGTCGCGAACGATATGAAAGCACGCGGCACACTCGCGAAAGATACCGCAGTCGTAACGGTCATGAGCAACCTCGGCTTCCATACATATATGAAGGAGCACGGCATTTCCACGGTCTGCACGACTGTCGGCGACCGCTATGTGCTCGAAGAGATGCTGAAAAGCGGCTACAACATAGGCGGCGAGCAGTCCGGTCATATCATCTTCCTCGACCACGCCACCACCGGCGACGGGCAGCTCACCGCCGTCAAACTGATATCCCTGTTATCACATTCGGAGAAAAAACTTTCGGAATACAACGCCGAATTCGCCGATTATCCCCAGCTTCTGATAAACGTCAGGATAACCGACGAGAACAAGGGCAAATGGGACAAAAACTCCGCTATCATGTCAGCGATAAAGGACGCGGAAACCGCGCTCGGTGCCAACGGACGTGTTCTTGTACGCGAAAGCGGTACCGAGCCGCTGGTGCGTGTGATGATAGAGGGCAAGGACGCAGCTATGGTCGAGAAATACACTAACATGATCGCGGATACCGTAAGGGCGGAGTTCTGCTGATAAACGGCGTATGCACGCCCGCTGTCCGGCATTGCCTTATCTTAATTTATTTAAAGTCATCTTGCTTTTTATTCGCCCCCGAGGTGACCGACACTATTTTCCTCACAACACAGGGAGTGGTGCGGTGTGCTAAGATCGTATGCGCGACGGGGAGGGCACCGAGTTCTTGCTTCCCACCCTGCCCCGTCGGCAGCGCCATACAGCACGCCGCATCCGGGATGTCAAGGGAGGCTCCGAAAAAAATTTTTGACCCAAAAATTTTTTTTGGAAACCCTTGACATCCCGGA
>CAMHBE010000031.1 GCA_946183095.1 uncultured Clostridia bacterium
CAACACGAGATATTGTCTTTATAGAAAACTATCGGAAAATTTTGTGAAAACAGTATAAAATTTTCTGAATTTCAAAAAAATACTTGTAAATTATTTCAAAATGTGCTATAATGATGTTATCAAGGACGAAAGTCCGTCTGAAAGGAATGATCAAAGCAATGAAACTACAGATCACAGCTAAGAAAATGCAGCTCAGCCAGAGCTTCACCGACTACGCGGAAGAAAGGCTGTCAGCCAAACTCGACAAATTCTTCGGTGATGAAGCAAGTGCAAAGATAGTGCTCAGCACGGTCAAGAATAAGATCATACTGGAGCTTACCGTTGAGTTCGGAGGTGTCACATTCCGCGCTGAGCAGTCTGCGGATGACAAGAATGACGCTCTCGATGCCTGCATCGACAAGATCATACGCCAGATCAGAAAGAACAAGACCCGTCTCTCGAAACAGCTCCGTGACAACTCGTTCACCGATAAGTTTGAGTCAGCACCGGACGAACAGGTGGATTATGAGGTAATCAAGCACAAGTCTTTCGAGCTTCGTCCGATGTCCGTTGAGGAAGCTATCCTGCAAATGAATATGCTCGATCATACATTCTTCATGTTCAAAAACGCCGAGACAGGCGATGTAAACGTGGTTTACAAGAGAGCCGATGAGAATTACGCAGTTCTCGAACCGCGCAAATAACAGCTTCAGAAACCTCCCCTACCCGGGGAGGTTTCTGCGTCAATAAAGCAGGTGCAGCGGCGCGTTCGCGCTTGTCTTTTCGGGGCAATTTATTTGCGTGCATCCTGCACGCTTTTGATTGCCCCTACCAATGCCTCCTGCATTGCCGGACGGCACAAGGGCTGCGCGCTCCACTGCACGATGCAGTGCTTTGACCGCCAAAGGCGCTCATGAGGAGCGCTTACCAAGCGGTCAATTGTTGACCTGCGGCAGCCGTCTGTCGGTCATCCCTCTCTGCGGCTTTTGCAACGCAAAAGCACCACCTCACCCGCTAATCGGGGAGATCGCGCTGCACCGAAATGATAAAGAAAAAGACGAATCTTACGATCCGTCTTAGATGCAGTGTCGGTCTCTCCGACATTCTTTTACGCTCTTACATCCATGAGAGCCCCGCTTCCGCCCGCAGACGGCGCGGCTTCCGAAATGCTTTCGATGAGCTTATCACTCATAGCTTCACTCGCCTCCATGTTGTTCTTCAACATGGCTAAAGATGCCTGTGAAACAGTCTTTGCTTGTGACATACCAACTGCCATTGTAGCTATGAATCCTCCGATTCCATCCATAAAAAGCACCTCCTTCATCCTTGCATCTATAATTATAACGTATCTGAACTGTAATTTCAATTGACAAATCCGCCAATATTTAACAGCTATATTTGTTTATTTTGCACTTGCGCGTTTACGCACCGGTACATCCTGTTTCTGCATAGACAAACGCTTCTTTTCACCCCGGATGATCTTCGGCTTCTCCTCTCCCTTTACACATTCGGGACTGATGACCACCTTTACTATCGTATCATCGCTCGGTGTATCGAACATCGTGTCATTAAGTATAGATTCGAGTATCGTGCGAAGTCCGCGGGCACCTGTCTTTCTTGCAATGGATTTTCTTGCGATCTCACGGAGGGCATCCTTGTCTATTTCAAGCTCCACCCCGTCAAGGTCGAACAGATAGCTGTACTGCTTGACGATAGCGTTCTTTGGCTCAACAAGTATCTTGATAAGCGCATCTTCGTCGAGTTCGTCAAGGACCGCGATTATGGGGAGTCGTCCGACAAGTTCCGGGATAATGCCGTACTTTACAAGATCGTCCGGTTCAACTTCATGCAGCAGCTTATTGAGCGAATCATCGTTCTTGCTTGTTATCTCAGCGCCAAATCCGAGTGATGAGGAGTTTATGCGTGCGGATATAGTCTTGTCGATCCCGTCGAAGGCACCGCCGCATATAAACAGTATATTTGTTGTGTTTATCTGTATGAATTCCTGGTTCGGATGCTTTCTGCCGCCCTGCGGAGGTACATTTGACACTGTACCTTCAACTATTTTGAGCAATGCCTGCTGAACACCTTCACCGCTGACATCGCGGGTTATCGAGGTATTCTCGGAGCGGCGGGAGATCTTGTCGATCTCGTCGATGTAGATGATGCCGTGTTCGGCAGCTTCTATATCATAATCCGCAGCCTGTATAAGTCTGAGCAGAACATTCTCAACATCCTCGCCGACATATCCTGCCTGAGTGAGCGTTGTAGCGTCGGCAATTGCAAACGGAACATGAAGTACGCGTGCAAGTGTCTGCGCGAGCATCGTCTTTCCGACACCGGTAGGTCCGAGCAGCAGCACATTGCTCTTTTGCAGTTCAACGTTACCGTTGTTCCTGTCATTGGCGAGAGTTCTTTTATAATGGTTGTAAACGGAAACGCAAAGAGTTTTCTTTGCCTCTTCCTGACCGATGATATACTGGTCAAGCACAGCCTTTATATCTGCGGGCTTCACAAGCGCTTCCGGCTCTCCGAGAGCGGGAGACGGGTGTTTGTTCTGCGTGGTGCGCTTTTTGGGTATAGTAAGTTCAGGGATATCCCCTTCTTCTATAAGCATACCGTATGTTGCAATAACACAATCACTGCAAATCGCGGCATTGTTGGAATAAAGGATACGGGTAACTTTATCCTCGGTCTTGCCGCAAAAACTGCATTTCAGCATTTCCGGTCCTCCTTTCTGAAAGACTGACCGCATTATCTTTTGTCGATCACTTTATCTATCAGACCATATTCGAGCGCTTCTTCGGCAGTCATAAAGTTATCGCGGTCGGTATCACGCTCGATGACTTCGACAGGCTGACCGGTCATTTCCGAATACATCTTGTTCATACGCTGCTTGATACGGACGATATGGTTCGCGTGGATCTCGAAATCCGACGCCTGTACCCTTCCGGTACCGCCGAGAGGCTGGTGTATCATTATCTCACTGTTCGGGAGCGCAAGACGCTTGCCCTTTGCACCCGCAGCCAGAAGGAACGATGCCATAGAAGCTGCCATACCCATGCAGATAGTGGAAACATCGCACTTTATATAGTTCATGGTGTCGTAGATAGCCATGCCGTCGGTGATAGAACCGCCGGGGCTGTTGATATAAAGGCTGATGTCCTTCTCGGGATCCTGACCTTCAAGGAACAGGAGCTGCGCTACCACAAGACCCGCGGTAACGGAATTTACTTCCTCATTCAGCATTACGATCCTGTCGTTGAGCAGTCTCGAATAGATATCGTAGGCGCGCTCTCCGCGTCCGGTCTGTTCAATGACGGTAGGCACAAGACTCATGTGATCCATTGGTTGACCATTCCTTTCTGTCGCTGTTGATCGTATATTTCCGATCAATCTTCCTTTGCGTTCTTTTCGGTTATTTCTGCGTTGTCGCGTACAAAGTCGAATGCCTTCTCGACCTTGATATCTCTGCCGAGGCTTTCTTCGGAGATAAGCTCCTTAACCTTCTCAACAGGTCTCTTGTGCTCTTCCGCAAGCTCTTCGTAGTGCTTTTCAAGCTCCTCTGCGCTTGCGGAAATGTTTTCGAGATCCGCTATCTTTTCAAGAGCGAGTCTGAGCTTTACCTGTGTCAGAGCGGGCTTCTTGAATGATGCTCTGAACTGGTCAAGTGTAAGATTTGCATACTTGAGGTAATCCTTGAGGGTAACGCCCACATATCTGTTTCTGTATTCCCACTCACGGAGCATATCGTTTATGCGGCTCTCTACCATTGCATCGGGTATCTCACCTTCAACGAGATCGGCGAGCTTTTCGGAGATGCTGTTATCGAGCTCGGACTTTGCTTCCTGCTCTGCGAGTTCTTCGAGCTTCTTTCTGGTATCGGCCTTGTATTCATCGAGTGTGTCGAATTCGCTGACATCCTTTGCGAACTCATCATCGAGTTCAGCAAGCTCCTTACCCTTTATCTCGTGTATCCTGCACTTGAACACAGCGGGCTTGCCTGCAAGGTACTTGGCATTGTAGTCCTCGGGGAATGTAACATTAACATCAAAATCTTCTCCGATGCTCTTGCCTTCGATCTGATCCTCAAAACCGGGGATGAAGCGTCCGCTGCCGAGTTCGAGCTCGAACTTCTCGCCCTTGCCGCCTTCAAATGCCTTATCATCAACAAATCCCTCAAAATCGAAGATTACTGTATCGCCCTTCTGTGCGGGTCTGTCCTCGATGTCGATGATCCTTGCGTTGTTCTCTCTGATGCGCTCAACTTCCTTGTCAACGTCCTCGTCTGTAATATTCTTGACTAATTTTTCAGCCTTTAATCCCTTGTAACCGGAAATTTCTATCTCGGGCTTTACAGTCACTGTAATGAGGAATGTAACACCGTTTTCGCGGCTCACGTCAGTTACTTCTGTATCGGGGATATCGACAGCGTCGAGCTTCTGATCTTCCACAGCATCTGCAACGACCTTCTGATACATACCGTTTATAGCGGACTCATAGAAGAAAGTCTCACCGTATTTTGCTTCGATCATCTTACGGGTAGCCTTGCCCTTTCTGAATCCGGGGATCTGGATGTTCTTGCGTCTTCTGAGATAAGATGTCTGGAGCGCGTCTTCAAAATCCGCCGCGTTCACGTTTACCTCAAGCTCTACCGTGTTTGTTGCTGTCTTCTTGTTTGAAATGACTTCCATGTTGTGATACCTCCGTATTTGCAGTCAAATAATATTATATATTTTTCAATAATTTCCGATTTTATATTTTCCGAAAATTAACGAAATTCGTGTGATTCGATCTTTACCGGCATGAATTCAAGATAATCAGCCGAGATCATTTTGTATTCCGTCCCGTCATACTCGCCGATAAAGGCTCTCGCGTGACCGGACTTTCCGTGGATATGTCCGTAGTAGCAGCGTTTTATGCCGTACTCCTTTATGACACGCAGGATATACTCGTTCTTTTCACCGTTGTAAAGCGGCGGGTAATGTATGAACGCTGTCATCTCACCGCCGAGCTTCAGACCTTCCTGAACCGACATACGCAGCCTGCCCTCCTCACGGTTGAGAACTTTGGCATCGGAAGGCTCGCTGCCGTCGTTTATCCAGCCGCGTGTCCCGACCACGCATATATCTTCGGCAAGATAAGCGTTGTTGCTGAGTATCTTTATCCTGTCAAAGCCCTTTTCTTCAAGGAATTTGTTCATCTTGCCGGCAGTTGCCCACCAGTAATCGTGGTTGCCTTTCAGCAGTATCTTGTTTCCGTGCAGCGTATCATTGATGAAGCGAAAGTCCGTTTCGGTATCTTCGAGCTTCATCGCCCACGATATGTCCCCGGGAACGATCACAGTGTCTTCGCTGCCCACGACCCTGTTCCAGTTCTCAGTCAGCCGTTCAACGTAATTCTCCCAGCCTCGGAACACATCCATAGGTTTATCGGTGCCGAGCGAAAGATGCAGGTCGCCTATTGCAAAGACACTCATCTGCTCTTAAGAAAGTTGAGTACCACCCCGGACATTGCGCTCTTTTCAACGGAACCGGTGAATCTGACGGGCTTCGTTCTCGTAGCCGCCAGCGGTGCGGGCATCGTTGTACCCGTATGCTGCTCCAGCTTCTCGATTATCGTGAACTCGTCAAGTCCCGCGGTATCGCCGCCGACTGCCTCATATACAGCCTTTCCGAATTTATATGGATTGGCTGTGGATGCGATCACGGTCTTTGTGGTATCGCCCGTAGCAGCCTTGTAGTCTTTATATACCTTGTAAGCAACGCCGGTGTGTGTGTCCATGAGGTACGAATACTCGTCAAATGCCTGCTTTATAGCGCCCTTTGTAGCGGCGTCATCGCAGCAGCCGGCGTAGAATATCTCGCCGATCTTTGCTTTCACATCGTCGGTAACTTCGTACTTTCCGTCCTTAGCGAGCTTGCCGAACCACTCCGCAATCTGCTTGTCGTTGCCGTCGGTGAGGTGATAGAGCAGTCTTTCGAGGTTGCTCGAAATAAGGATATCCATAGAGGGAGAAATTGTGGTGTAGAACTTTCTGTTCCTGTCGTAAACGCCGGTGTTGATGAAATCGGTCAGCACGTTGTTGGCATTGGACGCGCAGATCAGCTTATTGACCGGGATACCCATTTCCTTTGCATAATAAGCGGCAAGGATGTTACCGAAGTTTCCGGTCGGAACAACAATGTTTATCTTCTCACCGTATTCGATGTCGCCGCTCTCTATGAGGGAGACATATACCGAGATGTAGTAAACGATCTGCGGTGAAAGTCTGCCCCAGTTTATCGAGTTTGCGCTGGAGAAAGTGATATTCATTTCATCGAGCTGCTTTTTAAGTTCGTTGTTCGTGAATATCGCCTTAACGCCGTTCTGGCAGTCATCGAAGTTGCCCTTTACAGCGCATACGTTGACATTGCTGCCTTCCTGCGTGGTCATCTGACGCTTCTGCATATCACTTACGCCGTCCTCCGGGTAGAACACGGTGATAGATGTACCCTTGACATCCTTGAAACCTTCAAGCGCAGCCTTTCCGGTATCGCCGGAGGTCGCGACGAGGATAGCGATATCCTTGCCGTCAATGACTTTCTTCGCGGAAACGTTGAGCAGGTAAGGAAGTATCTGCAATGCCATATCCTTGAACGCGCAGGTCGGACCGTGCCAGAGTTCGAGGATGTATGTTCCCGTCATAAGGTGGGATATCTCGGAGATGTTGTCGGTATCGAAATTCTTTGTGGAATACGCGCCGTCAACGCAGCCGCGTATCTCCTCATCGGTGAAGTCACCGAGATAGCGTCTGAAAATATCGAACGCCCTGTCTTTGTAGGACTTGCCGCAAAGCGCCATTATATCGTCTTTCGTGAGTTTCGGCAGAGTTTCCGGAACGAACAGTCCGCCTTCTTCCGATATACCCTGCGCGATAGCCTTGGCGGCAGTCACGTTTATCGAGTTGTCACGAGTGCTTTTGTAATTCATAAGTTACCTCCTGAGCGCCGCCTTTGCAAGCGGCATCGGAACTGCACTTCTTCATGCAGCATCAGCTGAACGCGTCGAACGCGTCTTCGTAATATCTCATTTCTATGACCCGCGGATGTTCCTCCGTTGTAACAACGACCTCCGCAGCGTCGAATCTTATGTTTTTATCTGACGTGAGCTGTTCCTCCGCCCACCTGTCGGCAGCCTTTATGATGTGCTCACGCTTCTTTTTGTCAACTGCATCGATCCCGTCTGTCAGACTCCCGAATTTGCGGGTCTTGACCTCAACGAATATGACAATGCAGCCCTTTTCGGCGATAATATCTATCTCGCCGCCCCTTACACGGTAATTTCTGGCAAGTATACCCCAGCCGTTATCTATAAGGTATCCGCAGACGTGATCTTCGCCTGCCCTGCCCCGTTCATGCGCCTTGTTCATACCGTGTGCCTTTTAAAGAAACTGCGGCGGTGTTCGGGACACAGCCCATGCTGCGCGATCATTTCGTAGTGCAGCTTTGTACCGTAACCCTTGTGTTTTGCAAACTGATATTCGGGGTATTTCCTGTCGAGTTCTTCCATATATCGATCCCGTGCTACTTTTGCAAGTATCGAAGCTGCGGCAATGCTCGCGGACTTTGAGTCACCCTTGACTACCGTTTCGGTCGGAATGCCGAGGTCTGGAGCCTTGTTACCGTCTATGAGCGCAAGCGCGGGTCTGACGGCAAGTCCGTCGAATGCCCGTTTCATTGCGAGCAGCGCGGCATTGAGAATATTTATCTCGTCGATCTCGGCCGCTGCAGCCGTAGCGATACAGTAGGAAACAGCCTTTGAGGTAATCTCGTCAAACAGCGCGTCACGCTTCCTGGCGGACAGTTTCTTGCTGTCATCGAGACCTTCTATCACAAGCCCCTCCGGCAATATTACAGCCGCCGCGTAAACATCACCCGCGAGCGGACCCCGCCCGGCTTCGTCTATACCGCAGATGATCCCTGCAGAGGAACGCTTCTCAGTGTCAAAAGCGAAACGTTCACGAAGCAGCCGGTCTTTCGAGAGAGATCCTTCCAATTTTACCGCTCCTGTATTCGTCGAGCAGTGCGGCAGCCGCACGCTCGGTGTCGGGAACTCCGCCCGAAAGCATCATTCCGCGTTTCTTTGCAATAAGTTCAAGAATGTTCCCGTCGAGCGAATCGAGATTGTAACGCTCTTTCAGCCGTTCGGGGTAATTTTCCGCAAGATAGATCCCAAGCTCGTAAGCAAGACCTTCCGCATCGGTCACATTGTCGCGTATCGCACCCGTGAAAGCAAGTTTCAACGCCGCCTGCTTGTCGTCGAATTTCGGCCAGAGTACGCCCGGCATATCCAGCAGCTCTACCTCTTTATCAATGGTCACCCACTGTTTTCCGCGGGTAACTCCGGGTCTGTCCTCAACTTTTGTTTTGCGGGAACCCGCCATACGATTGATGAACGAGGACTTCCCCACGTTCGGTATCCCCACGACCATGACACGCAGAGCCTTACCGATATTGCCCTTAGCGCGGCGCTTTTCGAGCAGTTCCGAAAGTTCTTCTTTCAGCACAGGCAGAAAACGGTTCACACCTTTTCCGCTGCGGCAGTCACATATAATAACGCGCTTGCCCAGTCCTTCGTAGAAGCGCTTCCACTGCGCGGTAACATTATCGTCGGCGTAGTCGCACTTGTTCAGCAGCATGATACCCGGCTTTCCCGAAACGATCTCGTTTATAAGAGGGTTGCGGCTCGACTCCGGTATCCGGCAGTCAACTATCTCCGCAACAGCATCAACGAGCTTCAGATCGGCTTCGATCATGCGGCGGGTCTTGGTCATGTGACCCGGGAACCACTGTATATCGCTCTCGTATGCCATATCTACCTCAATACAGACCGCCGAACTTGTCAAACGGAGTGATGCGCAGATATGCTTTTCCGATTATATCACGCATATCGACAAATCCGACCCACGGGCTTCTGCTGTCGGTGGAGCCGTTCCTGTTGTCGCCCATTACGAAGAGGCAGCCGTCGGGAACAGTGAAATCCCCGCCGAGACCTTCTTCCAGTGTTGTGTAGGTGTTTATCATGTGACCGTCTTCATACAGCACATCACCTTTTGTTTCTATCGCAAGAGTTTCCCCGTTGCGAGTTACAGTGCCTTTGCTGTAATCTACGGTTATCTTGTCTCCGGGAAGTCCGATAACGCGCTTAACGATAGCCTTGCCGGAACCGTCGTTGTTTTCGGTCGGCAGCCTTTCCGCCCATACAACAACGATGTCATTATACGCGGGTCTATACAGAAAATCGGTTATCATGAGATGCTGACCGTCTTCGAGCGTCGGCATCATTGAGCCTCCGTCAACCGTTGACATCCTTGTAAAAAACGTGAATATCACGATTATGCCGAGCACAGAGTAAAGCAGTGTGTCGAACCAGTCATACAGTTCGGCGGAAATACCGCGTTTTTTTGCCGCAGGGGCAGCAGGAACTTCCGGAGAAACAGTTTCCGCAGTTTCTGCGTGAACTTCCTCCGTGACGGTCTCTTCAATTGCTTCTCTGAGATCTTTCATACCGCACATCGCTCACTCACAAATAAATTTTCGTAAAAACAACGAATCAAGGCAATAACGGACAATAATTCCGTTATCACCCGCTCGTGTCCCGTATCTCCGTAGACCAGAGATACTGTAAAGGATCAATACTTTGCCTTTACCTTAGCTGCCTTACCGACTCTGTCTCTGAGGTAGTACAGCTTCGCTCTGCGTACAACACCCGTTCTTACAACTTCGATCTTGTCCACGGAAGGCGAATGTACCGGGAATACTCTCTCGATACCGACACCGTGCGCTACACGTCTTACGGTGAATGTTTCGTTGATACCGCCGTGCTTCTTAGCTATGACGGTGCCCTCGAACATCTGGATACGGGACTTGTCGCCCTCTGTGATCCTGACGTGTACCTTTACGGTATCACCTACGCCGAAAGCGGGAATATCCTGCTTCATGCTGTCCTGAGCAATTGTTTTCAGTGCGTCCATTTCTTGTTCCTCCTGTTACGGAATTCTTGCATCGTACAAATAGTGGGGTCATACAATTTACTGCGCGGATAAGCGCACCCGTCACCGAGCCGTACTTTCCGGCTCCGATGCAGCGGAATACCTGTTTAATGCGGGCATTGCCCCTGCATTAACTCTCGCACGAAAAAAACGTGCGGTTACAAATGCCTTTATATTATAACACTTTTTTTCCGGAATTGCAATAGTTTTTTTAATTTTCATCGGAAAATTTCACCATTTTTGCATTTTATCGCAGTTCTGGTGATATGCAAAGCATCTATCTCCGTACCGGAGAGCTTCTCGAAAGCGTCGAAAAGCAGTCCCGCGTTGATATTTAACTCCGGTCCGGACGGAAAACCGAACTTCATGTGTCCGGGAGTACGCTCTATTATATTAAGGTATTGTTTGAGGTCGAGCTCCGTTATCCCGCGTTTTGTCTTTTTCTCCGCCGGGATATGTTCACCATCTATAAAAGGCGTGAACGCTTCTTCATTGCACTCATAGTCCGCCTCGTATTCCGACAGTGCTATCTCGGTAGGCTTCATGACCGGTTCCGCCGCACTTATCACACGGATATCCCGCGGGAGCGAATCGTTGAAGCGGTCCACGACTTCTTCCATTGTGAGGTCTTCGATGAGTCGTGTGTCCATGCTCTCGCACAGTCCGGCAGTTCCCAGAGCGAGAGGCAGTGCGAATGTAATGTAAACGTGCGGGTTGAAGCCCTCAGTCTCCCAGACCGGCAGTTTTGCCCGCTTGATAGTACGCTGGAACAGTCTGTACAGGTCAAGGTGAGATATGTACACAGCCCTGCCCGTTTTGCTGAAAAACACTCTAATATTTTTACTTATCTTCTCCATTATCTTTATCCTTATCCTTTTTATAGGCGGTATAGGTCTTCCACGGACGCTTTATCAGAAAAAGTACGATCGCGAATACACACGGGTCGGTAAGTCCGATGAGCGCCCACCACCCTCCGCCGATGAGAAGTATCCCGACCGATATCAGCAGTCCTCCCAGCGGAGGTATCATGGAGCTCCACTTTCTCCCCGGCATGAGGTCATTTATGAATATCGCCCAGTTCATGCCGTACAGGAAAAGACCAACTCCGAATATCAGAACCAATCCGAATATTGTATCGACCATCTCATTATTAAACAAATTCTCAATGAACTCTCCCATTAACATCTGCCTTTTAGTAATTGAATCGTTTTCGCTTCCTTTGTCGCACAAAGGAAGCAGTG
>CAMHBE010000032.1 GCA_946183095.1 uncultured Clostridia bacterium
CCCATGATGATGCCGCCGGTCGGGAAATCCGGACCCTTGATGCAGCTCATTATGCTTTCGGGACCCGCATCGGGGTTGTCTATGAGAAGGTCGATAGCGTCGATGACTTCGTTGAGGTTGTGGGGCGGGATGTTGGTCGCCATACCTACCGCGATACCGATACTGCCGTTCACCAGCAGGTTCGGGAAACGCGACGGGAGCACCACAGGCTCTTTCAGCTTGTCATCGTAGTTGGTGCCGAAATCAACGGTATCTTTGTTTATATCCGCAAGCATCTCGTTCGCTATCTTCGCGAGCCTTGCTTCCGTATAACGGTAAGCGGCAGGCGGGTCGCCGTCCACCGAACCGAAATTCCCGTGACCGTCCACCATGGGGTAGCGCAGAGAAAAGTCCTGAGCGAGACGCACCATAGCGTCATATACGGACGCGTCGCCGTGGGGGTGGTATTTACCGAGCACTTCGCCGACGGTGTACGCGCACTTGCGGTAAGGCTTGTCCGAAGTGTTGCCCGCGTCGTTCATGGTGTAGATTATGCGGCGGTGTACGGGTTTCAGACCGTCGCGCACATCCGGCAGGGCACGGGAGACGATGACAGACATCGAATAGTCAAGGAAGGCATTGCGCACTTCCTTTTCGATGTCTATCTCTTTCAGCTTTTCGTTCGGATGTATAGATTCGATGTAGTTGTTATCCATATAAGATGTTGTCCTTTCAGTCACTGTGTCTGACACCGCGCATCCGCACGGTCTGCCGCTTCATTCGCGGAGAGAAGATGCAAAAAAATGAGATGTTCCCTCAGACCAGCGCTTTTTCTTCAAAGTATGCTTTGAACGCGAGTGTTTCCTCGGCGGTAAGGCACCGCTCCGGTATGCAGTGGATGAATGAGCGGTTGACAAAGACCAGCAGCAGGTCACGCTGCTCCGACATGACGATCTCAGTTTCTTCGAGCCTGTACACAGTCTTTTCAATGTGTGTCTCGTCCTGCACCATTTCGGGATGCTCGGCGATCTCCTTCGCGGCTTCGCTGCCTTCCTCAACGGGTATCACTCCCTGCGAGGTTATGGCGACCGTCTCCGTTTCGGCATCGTCCGCCTGCGTTATATGCGTCTCTATCTCTATCCTGTCGTCGTACAGCGTCATTGTGTATGTTTCGTCCGTCCCGAGTTCAGCCATGCTCTCCATCATCTTCTTCTCGATGACCACCGGCTTTATCCAGTTGAAAATAAGTATGCCGAGTGCAAGTCCTCCCGCGATCCACCCCGGCGGGTTGGAGGGATATTTCACCACCAGATCCACCGCGAGCACGATCACTATGAGATACACCACCGTGTATATCAGCTTGCGCCTGAGCGTGTATTTGTTCTGAAATGCTTTGTATGCAGCCGCGATCTCCTTCGGGGAGTTATCGAAGCTGACCGACAATGTTTCGTTCATATATCAGTTCCTTAATATGCTTTGTTGCTGACAAGAAGCAGTATCCCGAGCGCTATAGTCGCAACGGCGACTATCACCGCAATAACAGCGTCAGCCTTCTTCTTTTCCTGCAAAAACTTCGTGATGCAAAGAGCCGAGTATATCCCCGCCGTAATGAGTATCGCCGCAGCCGGGATCGAGAAATCCCCGCCGCCGACGAGCACAAACAAGCACGCCGCCCATGTTATGAGCAGCGCCCACCTGAAGAACTTCCGCGCTATGGCGCAGACATCTTCCTCTTCATCCGCGGCTTTGTCTATCACCGACTCATGCTTTTTCTCGTCCGCGTAGATGCGCTCCATGCGTTCGAGCTTCTTTATCTGTTTTTCGTTGTTTTCTTCGGAGTTCATACAGTTCCTTTTCCGGAAAAACCGGTGCAGCAGCGCACTGCCGCACCGCACCTGAATATTCTGTCATATATCGAGATTCTGCACAAATCTCGCGTTCGTCTCGATGAATTCACGGCGTGGTTCCACCTTGTCGCCCATAAGTATCGAGAATATCATATCGGCTTTAGCCGCGTCCGCCATGCTCACGCGCAGCATCGTGCGCCTTTCGGGATCCATGGTAGTCTCCCATAACTGTTCGGGATCCATCTCACCAAGACCTTTGTAGCGCTGCACATCGACCTTTGCGTTATTATCCCCGCTCAGTTCGCTGATGTACGCGTCGCGCTCGTCGTCCGAAAACGCGTACCGCACCTGCTTGCCCTTTGACACCTTAAAAAGCGGCGGCTGTGCGAGATAAACGTGACCGTCCTCGATAAGCGGGCGCATGAAGCGGAAGAAGAACGTCAGCAGCAGTGTGCGGATATGCGCGCCGTCAACATCGGCATCCGCCATTATCACGACTCTGCCGTAGCGCAGCTTCGTTATGTCGAAATCCTCGCCGATACCGGTGCCGAGAGCCTTCACCACCGGCAGCAGCTTATCGTTGTTATACACCTTGTCCGCACGGGCTTTCTCGACGTTGAGCATCTTTCCCCAAAGAGGCAGTATCGCCTGGAACGCGCTGTTGCGCCCCTGCTTTGCGGAACCGCCCGCCGAGTCACCCTCGACGATGTATATTTCCGTCTTTGTCGTATCTTTCTCGTAGCAGTCGGAGAGCTTTCCGGGCAGTCCCGCGCCGTCAGCGGCAGTCTTGCGCTTTGCTTCCATCGCCTTTTTCGCCGCGTCTCTTGCCGCCTGCGAATTTATCGCCTTGGTGACGATTATGTTCGTAGTCTCGGGGTGTTCCTCGAAATAATATGTGAGCTGTTCGGTAACTATCTTATATACGACCGGCGCCACTTCGGGGTTGCCGAGCTTGCCCTTCGTCTGCCCCTCAAATTCGCACTCCGGCAGCTTTACGGATATCACCGCGTTTATAGCCTCTCTTATCGCTTCGCCGGATATCGCAAACTCTTTCTTGTCGTCGTCATCTTTCTTCTTCGTCGTCTTTTTCGGCTTTTTCTGTGCAGCCTGCTGTTCCTGATACTGCTTCACAAAATCGTTCACGACTTTGTTCAGTGCCTTTTTGAACGCAGTCTCATGCGTACCGCCGTCTATGGTGTGTATGTTGTTCGCGAATGAGCGGAAAGCCTCGCTGTTGAAATCCGTGTTGTACTGGAACGCGGCTTCAACGGTGATATCATCCATTGCTCCGTTCACATACACGACATCCGGGTGCAGTTTTTCCGCGCCGCGCATATTCTGGAGCCACTCGACGTAGCTGACGATACCGCCCTCATAGCGCAGCGTCTCGCCCTTAACGTTGTTCTCGTCACGCATATCGGTAAGGTCTATCAGCAGACCGCCGTTGAGGAACGCCTGTTCTCTCATGCGGTCGAGCAGCGTTTCATAATCGAACACAGTCTCGTGAAAAATAGTCCCGTCGGGCTTGAAGCGCACCTTAGTTCCCGTCTTATCGGTCTTGCCGATAACTTTCATCTCTTCGCTGTACTTGCCGCGCTCAAAACGCTGGTAATGCACTTCCTTGCCGTCATAGACTTCGAGTTCGAGCCATTCCGACAGGGCGTTCACGACGGACGCGCCGACACCGTGCAGACCTCCGGACACCTTATAACCGCCGCCGCCGAACTTACCGCCCGCGTGGAGTATCGTGTACACGACAGTCGCGGCGGAGATACCCTCTTTCGGGTGGATACCCGTGGGGATACCGCGCCCGTTATCGGTGACTTCGATAACGTCGCCGGGGAGTATCTTCACGTCGATCTTCGTGCAATAGCCTGCGAGAGCTTCATCTATCGCGTTATCGACTATCTCATAGACGAGGTGATGCAGTCCGCTCGGACCTGTGGAACCGATATACATACCGGGGCGTTTGCGCACGGCTTCGAGCCCTTCGAGTATCTGTATATCGTCGGCTCCGTAGTCGTGATCTGTTACTTTTGTGTTATCATCCATTTCTCTACCTTTTTACCTTTTTCCTTGCGGAGAGGACAGCTCCCCACAAAAATCCCTTATATTATAAATAGTATATCCATTATAACACATTTCCAAAAAAATTGCAAGCATTTTATACAAATAATTGTGCAATTTCTTACAAAAGGCGGGCACCGGCACAGGTCGTGCCGGTTTCGCCCGTGGTAAGGAGGTGCGCCGGCGGCGAGCGCCACTCGCTTACGCGCGTCAGACGTTTCCGCAAACCGAAACTTGTGCCCGCGCCTGCGCGCCCATTCGTCAAAACGCCCCGTACATTTCCCCGAGCAGCCTGTAATACCATGCAGCCGAACCGGTGTACATTGACCAGCCGCCGCGCCCTACGCACTCCGGGTTTGTATAAACATCAGCAGACATGAAGTACGGCTCATTCTTATATTTCCCTCCTTTTTCCGCCGGGTCGAGCGCATTTATCAGCTTTTGCGCAGTCACCTTGTCTCCGCTGTGCAGGAAAGCCATTGCAAGCCATACCGCCGCGTGAGTATATTGCCCGCCGTTCTCCCGTATTCCCTCGGGATATCCGCGCACATAGCCGGGGTCTTCTTCGGAATACGACGAGAAAGGCGGGTCGAACAGCTTCACTATCCCGTTCTTTTCATCGTACAGCGCATCCAGCGCCGCTTTAAGCGCACTCTCCCGCCTCTCCTTGTCCGGCAGCCCCGCAAGCTCGGCGAACGCCTGCGGCAGCAGATCTATCCTGCAGCATTCATTCTCCGCCGCGCCCATTTTTCTGCCGTCATCGTAAAACGCTCTGAGGTAGTATCCGTTCTCATACGCTTCATCGTCTATCGCTGCCGTGAGCTGTGAAGCACGCTTTTCGAGTTCACCGGCGTAAGCATCATCGCCCGATCTGCGGGCAAGCGGCGCAAACATCTTCACGACCATGACATAGAACATCGACAGCCAGACGCTCTCACCCATTCCGTCCTCCCCGACACGGTTATATCCGTCGTTCCAGTCGCCGGAGCCTATCTTTATCAAGGAGTGCGGTCCCGTTCTGTAGCATCGGTCGAGCGCCTTTCTGCAATGCTCGAAAACGCTTGCTGAAGCACCGCTCTGCTGCACTTTCATATATTTCTCATTCGCATTTCCGAGTTCCTCTCCGCTCACAAAATACACATCCTCCGCCAGCAGCGACTCGTCCCCCGTTACACGGCAATACTCCGCCGCCGCATACGGCAGCCACAGCATATCATCCGAACATTTCGTGCGGATCCCCCTCACACCGTCACCCGTTTCATGCCACCAATGCAGCACATCACCGGCAGGGAACTGCACTCCGCAGCAGCGTAAGATCTGCCGCTTCGTTTCCGACGGCATGAAGTACACCGCCGCAGTGCTGTCCTGGAGCTGGTCGCGGAACCCATACGCACCGCCGTTCTGATAAAATCCGCTTCTTGCGTACATCCGACAGCCGAGTATCTGCCACGGCAGCCACACGTTGAACAGCCTGTCAAGCGCATCGTTGCCGCTCTTTATGGTGGGGTGCAGCTCATATTTCACGCGGTACGCCGCTTCTTCCGTTTTTTCCGCCGTTTTCAGCATTTCCTCCGCGTCCGCCGCACTGTAACACATAACAAACACCGCCTTCCCGACCGAATGTGCAGGAATGTGCAGCTTTGTCGTTACCGCCGAGCAGGCATTTGCAAAAGAGCGCACTTCACCGTTCACTTCACCCGCGAGGAACTGCTCACGGTTCGTGGTCAGCGCGCAGCCGCTGTCCGGTGAAACGCACGCGATACAGCCCTCCCCGTCAAATTCGGGGTTTGCGGGAGCACGGAAGAATACCGCGGTGCTGCCGCGCCGGAACGTCAGCACCGCCCCGTCGTTCGTAACGCTCCTGTCCCACGCAAGCAGCGGCTCGGCATAATACGAGATCGTGCAGTGCCTGTCTATATCGCTCATATTCTCCACGTTCACGGTGATGCGCTTGAACAGTCCTTTCTCCGGCACCTGCACTTCCGTGCGGAACACAAGGTTACCCACCCGGGAGAGATACTCCGCTTTTTCCGGAGAGAACACCGCAGTGCTGCCCGAAACGATATCGAAGTATCTCCCCATGCCTTTCACCAGCAGCATCTCCCCGCTGTTGTCACGCATTATGTCGTTGTACCACGGTGTCAGCTTGTTTTCACGGCTGTTGAGCGCGTAGGTGAAGCCAAGAGAGTTCTGCGAAACGATACAGCCGAACTCGCGGTTTGCAAGCACGCTGCAGAGCGGGTGCCCGTGCTTCCTTATCACATATCCCCCGTCGCGGAATCCCTCCGAAACGCCGATGTCGAACGGCTCCGCGGGAACGATGTCCATGAGCTTCGACGGCGGGCGGCGTTCTTCGTACCTGTCAAAGATATACACCGCCGAACGGGTGATGAACGCAAGCTCGTCGGCGTTCAGCGCAGAATACAGCAGCGGGAAAACTCCCGTATCTCCCCCGACGGCAAGGAGCTGCGCACGGGAAAGGTCGCGGGCATTCTCACACAGCACAACAAGGTCGGCGGGCATACCGCATTCCGCAAGCCCGTGTATCATCATAGCGGCGGCTTCGGCACGCTGTTCGTCGCCGTCATACCTGTATATCGCATAGGGACGGTCGCCGCTGATGCCGAATTTCCACAGCGTATCGCGCCCAAGCCCCGATCCCGCGTTCAGTATCTCCTCCGCGAACACATTTTTGCAGATCGCGGCAGGCAGCATTCCCCGCGCGAGCCTTCCCGCAAGCGTGGAACCCGGCAGCGGCGATACCGCCGTACCGTATGGGCTGTCGGCATCTCCGCAGGGCTGCGTATCCCGCACTTCCAGCGCAAGCGCGGTCACTTCCTCACAGCTTTCGCCGCAGCAGATGAACAGAGCGTTGCGGTAAACGGAATTTGCGGGTATATGCACGGCAGTGCGCAGGAATATGCACGGCGACGGGATAGACGCGTTGTCGGAGCGCTTCGCGGCAAGCCCCTTCGAGAAGTCGAGCGGCGCATTATAGGTGAGAACATTCTCACGGGAGAAGATGTGCAGCGTATCTCCGGGGTCGCGCAGTCCCGCCGCGAGCCATGTCTCCTTTCCGTCCGCGCGGTCGCGCCGCCTTGCAAGATACAGCTTATTCGCGCTGTCATATATCGGTTTCACGAAAAGCTCCGCAAAGGCGGGGTGCGCTATGATGTCATTTTTCGCTGCAAGCGCCGGGCGCATATAAACGTACAGTTCCATGTCCCTGTCTGAAGAGATCTCGTTGGTTATCGTGATGTCACGCACCACGGCGGCTTTCTCGCCGAAAACCGATATATCCGTATTGCAGACGAGCCCCGTGCATTCCGCCGAATACGACGCTGAATTTTCACGGAACGTTACCCCGCGCCTGACGGGGGTTCCGCTGTCGAACTGCGTCATATAGAAAGGTATATCGGTATCGCCCTCCCTCAGCCCGAGGAAAATGCCGTCCGGCCGGCGCAGCCAGTCCCGGGACGGGAACATCACGCACCGCCCGCCGTATCTGTCCTCGCAAAGTCCGGTGTCCGACGCGAACACGGCTATACGGCGGTTTGCGGCAACGGTAAAGCGCGGGCGAAGCACCGAGAATTCGTTATAGTATTCGCAGCGGTCATCGGCTGCCGAACGGTCACGGAGTTTCCCGATATCGACCACGACTTCGCCCGCCATGACGCGTTCTTCG
Organism: uncultured Clostridia bacterium; assembly: GCA_946183095.1. Taxonomy (GTDB): domain Bacteria; phylum Bacillota; class Clostridia; order Oscillospirales; family Ruminococcaceae; genus Ruminiclostridium_E. Next base: position 7,579 of record CAMHBE010000032.1, read on the forward strand.
AGCAGCTCATCCGCCCGCTGCATAGTCTCGTCCGACATGAACAGGCGGCGCAGCTTCCCGTCACAGAGCGTGTTGGTGATGCCGCAGATACTCATGCCGACGTGATGCGCCATGTGGCTCTTCACCACAGCCGCCGCGACTCCCGTCCTCGCGCCGGTCATGTCAACGGCTTCGTAAAAGCCGTATTTGCGGTGGCGGAAAGCCTTGTCGGCAAGACGGGAGATGTTCTTCATGCAGGAGGAAAAGCTGTAGGACAATGCAAGAAAGCTGGAATACGGACTTATGACGTATTCCTTGTCCATTCCCGCGCAAAGAGCGAGCTTCTGTACGCCGTGCGCCTTGTACTGATAATTGAGGTCGCGGTCGAAGGCGTAGTAGCCGCTTTCGGAAACGCCGAAAGGCAGGTGCATATCCCGCCCGCGCTCCTTCTGGCAGTGTACCGCGTAGCCGAGCGCTTCATAGCAAAGGCTGCCGCGTTTGGATTCGAGCAGCAGTTCGGGCATGAAATACTCGAACATGGTGCCCGACCACGCTATCGGCCCCGCGTAGTGACCGCTTCGGCTCATGATGCGGGAAAGTGTGCGCCAGTGCGAACGGTCGGCTTTTCCGGTGGCAATGGCAAAAAAGCTGAGCATCCTCGCTTCGGACATCAGCATATCGTAGCAGTTCGGCGCTTTCCTGCCCGTGTCGGAGTTTATCCCGACGGAGAACAGCTTTCTCGCCTTGTTGTAGAAAACTCCCACGTCAGCGCCGTCGATGAGCCTGCCTATGCGCGGGATAAGACGGCTCTCAGGCATATCGGCGATGAGCTTGCGGCGCACGGCGACAAGGCTGCACAGAAAATTGCCGCTGTCAACGGAGGAAACAAAGGGGTCTATGACTTTCAGCTCGTCGGTGGAATACCAGTTGTAGAGACTGCCCTTGTATTTCGGGAGCCCCTCAACGGTGGTAACGGTGCGGTCGAGCAGCGTTTCGAGCCTTGCAAGGTCGATAAAGCCCAGCTCGTTCGCGCAGACGCAGGACAGCAGATACATACCGATGTTGGTGGGGGAGGTGCGGTGAGAGACGCGGAACACCGGCGAATACTGCACGTTGTCGGGCGGGAGCCAGTGCTCGGCTTCGGTGACGCGGTCGGTGTAGAACGTCCACTCGCGGCGCGCTTCGTTCAGCAGCATCTCGCGGTCGCTCTCCTTTATAGGGCGGCTGCCGGTGTCATACACCTTGTCGCACATCACGGCGGCGGGAAGGCAGCAGGCTATGAGGATACCGATAACGGCGGCAAAAACGTTGCCGAAATATACCGACAGCCCGAAAAGTGCGACTCCGGCGGCGCTTGCGGGGAGCATCCCCGTCCAGCCCACAGCATCGGTCTTGTCGAATGCCGACGCGGTCTGCCATTCGAGCAGTTTCCTGCCCGTCAGCATACGCCACAGCGACCTTACCGCCGCGTCAAGACCGAGAAGCGCGTTCTTGCCCATAAAGACTATCTCGGCGAGCATACCGGTGACGAGCTGCCGGGAAAGAGAGGTTATCGGCGCGTAAAACTCGCGGGTGTTGGAAAAACCCAGCCCTTTCAGCGCCGCAGGTATCAGCCCTAAGATGTAGGGCAGGGTCAGCGAAAGGACGGAGACGGCTGCGGGGATCAGCGCGGCGAGAGGTTCGGCGTTTATGGTGAAAAGTATCGTCAGCAGGGCGTTGAGCGGGGTCAGCGCACGGCGAACGTTGTCGGTCAGCTTGAATTTCGTCAGCAGCGACAGGTCTTTGCGGAAGATGAACGGCAGGTTCTGCACATCACCGCGCATCCAGCGGTGGCTGCGGCGGAAAAATCCCCTTGTGGTGGGCGGCATACCGTCGCTGAACTCGATATCGCCGCAGTAGGCGGTACCGAGGATGCCCCCCTCTATGATGTCGTGGGAAAGTACGCGCTCTTCGGGCAATGCCCCGACGCACTGCTTATAATATCGGTCGGTGCGTATCAGACCCTTGCCGGTGAACGTGCCCTCGCCGAAGCAGTCGTAGTACAGTTCTGCGGAGATGCTGTCATAGACGCTCGCGCCGGAACAGCCGCCCGTGCCGAACAGACGTGTGAGCACAGTGCGCAGCGACGCGGACAGTGAGGTGGTTATGCGGGGCGCGAACACGCCGTAATGCTCGTTGCAGGGGTGTATCGCCGCAGCAATGAGCGAGTTTACGCTGTCCATGAGAGGGAGCGTGTCATAGTCGAGGGCGCAGAGGAACGGTATCCCGCTGTAGCCGCCTATATTGCCGAAGACCGCGCGGAACTCCACGTCCTCGCCGGAAATGAAGCGTATCAGGTCTTCTATAGCGCCGCGCTTGCGCTCTCTGCCCTGATACTTGCGCTGGGTATGGCTGTAGGCGCGGCGGCGGAATATTATCGCCGTCCTGCCGTCGGAACCGTCGAACGCCCTCTGCGCGGCTCCGAGCAGTTCGTCATCACCGGGCATCTCCTCGGCTCCGGCAGGCGGCAGGTCACAGAGCATACACCAGCTTATGTTCGGCGTGCCGTTTTTCAGGCGGGCACGGTGCAGCTTCTCCAGCCCGTCGGTGATGTCCTTTTCGGAGCTTACCAGCACGGACAGCGCACATACGGCTTCGTAGTTCTCGGCTTCGGACAGCTTTGCGGAAGGGATGCTGCCGGGACGGTATTTTCGCATGAGCAGCGCGTCGGTGAGCGTTTTCGCAACTGCCGCGGCGGGCGCGAACACGGCAAATCCCGCGAGCCACCCCGCAAATATCACCGTCAGCGCGCTTATCCCCAGAGCAAGGGCGGTCTGCGCGGCAGTATAGTAGTAGGTGTTGGCGTAGGGGAACTGCCGCAGCACATCGGCGCGTATGACCTCGCCCAGCCCGGTGCCGGAATGTCTCGCGGTGATGAGGTATTCGGCAGCCAGCTTACGCTCGTCGATATCCGCGTACTGTGCGCATCGTGTGGTGTCCGCCCGCATCGCCGCCTTCGTCTTTTCGTCAGACAGTTCGTATTCGGGGTCGCCGGAATACCGCAGGCACAGCGGATTCAGGCGCTCGTTGATGTACTGCGCGTCAACGTCCGCCGCAGCGTAGATGAGGTCGCGCTTCTCGCCGTCGGACGCGGCTCTCAGCAGCGCCGCGAACCTTACCTGCCACATCAGCGTCATCATATCGGAGTTGTCGATCACCGGCGCGTAAGGCACCAGCGCGTCATATACGCTCTGCGTGGTCAGCTCCTGCGTGTCCGAGAGCGCAAACGTCAGCAGCGGCAGACTGCCGGAGGAATGCACCCTGAACGTGGGTATCTCGCCTATCAGTGCGTTTATCTCCGCGCACAGCCTGTGTCCGCCCTGCGCTTTCAGCTTCCTGCGCATCCTGCGAAGCTGTTTTTTGTAAATGTCGAGCCTGGTATATTTCATTTTTTCTGTCCTTTCTTTATAGGGCTCCTCT
>CAMHBE010000033.1 GCA_946183095.1 uncultured Clostridia bacterium
GTTCATCATCTCCGCCATTTTCACAGCCTTCTCGACTATCATGCCCACAAGCTCCTGCGGACTTGTGACAACGATTATCCCGTCTATCGGCAGCGACTGGAATACCGTCAGCGGCACATCGCCTGTTCCGGGCGGCATATCCACGAACATACAGTCCACCTTGTCCCAGATGCAGTCCGACCAGAACTGCTTTATCACGCCCGCGATCACGGGTCCGCGCCATACCACGGGATCTGTCTCGTTTTCAAGCAGCAGGTTCACCGACATGATGCGTATGCCCGATGCCGTCTGTGTCGGCAGCAGCGCAGTCTCCGTTCCCTGCGCGCGGTCATGCAGACCGAACAGCTTCGGTATCGAGGGTCCCGTAACGTCCGCGTCAAGTATCGCCGTGTTCAGTCCCTTTCTTCTCGCGGCATTCGCCATGAGCGCAGTGACCAGCGACTTGCCGACACCGCCCTTGCCCGATACTACCGCAATGACCTTCTTTACGTCCGACAGTTCGTTCTGCGGCGCGAGAAGGCTCTCCGCCGTGCGGCTTGCACAGTTTGCCCCGCACGTTTCACAGTTGTGTGTACATTCTTCACTCATTTTGCTGTCTCCTTTCGGCTTTTCGTCAGTTTATTTCGTTTATATCCTTTATGTCGTCAACGATGCCGGATATCGCCTGTTCGATCTCGCTATCCGACAGCCGCAGCTTCATGTCCGCGCCCGTGTTCACGGGAACAGGAAGTTCCTGCTCTTTGAGAGTGCGCGAACGCTGCATTTTTCCCGTTGCCGCGAGCATCACCTTTGCCGGCGCGATCTTCGCCGCGGCTGCCGCAAACTTCGCGTACATCTTCGGCACGATCATGAGCTGACCGTCAAACATCTTCTCTATCGCGTATTCGGCGGCTTCGGCTTCATCAAGTCCCGCTATCGCAAATTCCGCGCCCGCAACATCGTTGAACTCCGTCTTTACGGGTCCCGGGCAGAACGCGCCTATATACACGTTTGAGCGGGCATCGCGCAGTTCCTCGTAGATAGCTTTGGTAAGCTGCAAAACGTAGTTCTTCGAGGCGTAGTACGACGAGAAATACGGACCCGCCATAAATCCCGCCAGCGATGCCACATTCAGGATATATCCGCGGTCGCGCTTCACGAACTTTTGCAGGAACAGCTTTGTGAGTATGTGCAGTGCCTTGATGTTGACATCTATCATCTCTATCTCACGGTCAAGGTCGGTCTCGGTGAATTTCCCGAACACGCCGAAACCCGCATTGTTTATGACTATGTCGATGTTTGCGCGTTCAACCTCCGCGAACAGCTCCTTGCATTCGTCGGGGTCGGACAGGTCATGCACCAGCACCTTTACCTTTACGCCGTATTCTTCCGAGAGTTCCCTGCGCAGTTCTTCGAGACGGTGCCTGCGCCTTGCGACCGCTACGATGTTGAAACCGCGCTTTGCGAGTATCTTGCAGAACTCACGCCCCATTCCGGAACTTGCGCCCGTTACCAGTGCTATCATACCGTTTCCTCACTTTCAGTCTTTTCGTCCGGCGGAACAAAATCCCAGATATCGGAATTGAACGCGTCCGGATCCTCCGGGTAAGTGCTCGGGTCGATGTGCTCTACAGCGGTCTCCGGCGCGGCGTTTTCGTGCTGTGAAGCATCTTCCGCAGCCTGCTCCGAAGTGACTTCGCGCTCAAAGAACACGTCAACGAACCCCGTGATGTGGTCGGGAGCGACCGCTATCACTCTCCAGCCCTCCCGCGCGTAGGTGTTCATCGCGTCTTCCGCATACTTCACCTTATAGATATCGACTTTGTACTCAAACATAAGTATTCCCTCCGTTTATTATATTATGAATTGTGATGCGCGTTATCCTTATCGTGACGGAAAACGCGGGTATCGTGCATGGGTATAGTCGCTGCTGTCACAAATCATTTTCGCTCTTTATAAGGTCTATGAGTTCCCAAAGATCATCGACCTTCGTAAGCCGTCCGCACATTCCGCGGTACTTCGCGGCATTCTGCATACCTTTGAGGTAGAAAGCCGCCTGCGCCCGCGCTTCTTTCATTCCCACGTTCTCGCCCTTGCAATGCACGAGCAGTTCTATATGCCGCCGCATAACGTCAAGCCGCTCGTCAAGCGCCGGCGGGGACTGCGCAGGTCTGCCCGCGTAAAAGTCGCCGATATCCCGGAACAGCCACGGGTTCCCGTAAGCCCCTCTGCCTATCATAACGAGGTCGCAGCCCGTCTCGCGGTACATGGCTTCGCATTTCTCAACGCTGTCAACATCGCCGTTGCCGATAACGGGTATTTTCACGGTCTGCTTCACTGCGGAGATGATGTTCCGGTCGGCATTCCCGCTGTACATCTGAGTTTTCGTCCGCGCGTGCACCGCAACAGCCGCCGCCCCGCATTCTTCCGCAATGTGCGCGATCTCACAGGCGTTTATGTGTTCGGCGTCCCACCCCGCGCGTATCTTCACCGTGACGGGAACGTGCGCCGCACCGACTAAAGCTGTGACCATTTTCCCGAACAGCACCGGGTCTTTCATAAGAGCACTGCCCGCGCCGTTCCCGGCAACTTTCGGGACAGGGCAGCCCGCGTTCAGGTCGATGATATCCGGCTCATAGCGTTCGGCTATCTCGACCGCCTGTGCCGCGAACTCCGGCTCGCACCCGAAAAGCTGCACGGCGGCGGGACGTTCCCCGGCGGTCAGCGAAAGCAGTTCCGCGGTCTTGCGGTCGCTGTAGCACAGCCCTTTTATGCTTGCCATCTCACCCACGCAGTATGCCGCCCCGAACTCTTTCATCACAGTCCGGAACGCCGTGTCCGCTACCCCCGCCATGGGAGCAAGTGCGGCAGTTTTAGCGATTCTAACAGTTCCTATAGAGATGTATTCCATATCAGCCTTTCCGGACATCCGCCTGCGCTTGAGACAGTCGCTGCGCTTGAGATCCGTGGCTCGCCTGTGGGCGACCCACATGAGGGCAGGGCGCTGCCCTCCCCTCAAACTCCCGACCTGCTTTCTTTGTACGACACACGGCACGATGCCGTGGAGGTTGCCGTCAAAAGCGCGCACGATGCGCGCCTACAAGCGGCAACCAAAGGAAAGCGAAAGCGTTGAGATATAATTAAAAGATCAATTTGCCGATAACAGTATTCGATATAATGAACCCCCGTGGTGTGAGCGATACACCGCCGGGTGTTATTTTCAGCAGATCTGCGGGTATTTTTGCAGAATTTGCGCGCAGTTCGTCCGCCTTGCCGAAACGCTCCGCTTCCGCGAAAGATATGCCTTCCGCAAGGCGCAGTTTCAGCATTGCAAATTCTTCCCAGCCGCCCGGCGAATCGTCGGTGACGGTGACCTGCTGAAACGGCGCGGAGATGAACGCGTCAATGTCCCGCGCAGTGCAGAAACGCCTGCCGCCATAGTAAGAATGCGCCGCCGCACCTATGCCGAGGTATTCCTCACACCGCCAGTATTTCAGGTTGTGCCTGCACTCATAGCCCGGCACCGCGAAATTGCTGATCTCATACTGACGAAAGCCGAGTTCCCGCATTACACCGACCGTGTGCAGATAAAGGTCTGCGGTGCGGTCATCGTCGGGCAATTTCAGCTCTCTCTCTGCAAACGGCGTGCCTTCTTCTATTTTTAATATGTACGCGGAAATGTGTACAGCGCCCAGCCTTCCGAGTTCCGAAGCCGTCGCGGTGATGCTTTCCTCGTCCTGCCCCGGCAGCCCTATCATCATATCTGCGGAAATGTTCGCAATCCCCGCTTTTTGCAGATGCGCGAAGGCTTCCCGCACCTGCTGAGTGGTATGCCGCCGGCCGAGAAAAGCGAGTTCCCGCTCATTCATGGACTGCACGCCAAGCGAAACCCGCGTTACTCCCGCCGACGCGAGAGCTTCCGCAGTTTTGCCGGTAACTGCACAGGGATTGGCTTCTACCGTTATCTCGGCGTTTCCTGCAATTTCCGCTGCCGCGAGTATCTCCGCGATATGCTCATGCAGCAGTATCGGAGTTCCCCCGCCAAAATATACGGTATCATAGCTTCCGCCGTAATGCCGCAAATTCCACACGGCTGCGCACGCGTAACGCCGCGCCTGTTCCCTGCTGTACCGCACCGAGTAGAAATCGCAGTACGGGCATTTCGACAGGCAGAACGGGACGTGGATATACAGCCCGATGTCACGAGTCATCGTCAAGCTTGAGCACCGCCATGAACGCCTCCTGCGGAACTTCGACAGTTCCGAGCTGGCGCATACGTTTCTTGCCCTCTTTCTGCTTTTCGAGCAGTTTCTTCTTTCGGGTGATATCGCCGCCGTAGCACTTCGCAAGAACGTCCTTGCGCATTGCCTTTATCGTTTCGCGCGCGATTATCTTCCCGCCGACGGCAGCCTGCACGGGGACTTCAAACATCTGCCGCGGGATATGCTCTTTCAGGCGCTCGGTTATCTTTCTTGCACGGGGGTACGCGCTTTCCGAAAACACGATGAACGAGAGCGCGTCCACCACATCGCCGTTGAGCAGGATATCGAGCTTGACGAGCTTCGACGGCACGAACCCCTTGAACTCGTAGTCGTAGCTTGCATAGCCTCTCGTCCGTGATTTGAGCGCATCAAAAAAGTCATACACTATCTCGTTGAGCGGCAAGTCGTAATGCAGATCGACACGGGTCTTGTCAAGGTACTTCATGTCCTTGAACACGCCGCGGCGCTGCTGGCAAAGTTCCATTATATTCCCTACATAGTCCGACGGCGCATAAACATGGGCTTCCACCATAGGCTCATACGCCTGCTGTATCTCCGACGGGTCGGGGAAGTTTGTGGGGTTGTCGATATATACGGTCTCCCCGCCCACTTTATCTATCTTGTAAACAACGCTGGGCGCTGTGGTTATCAGGTCGAGGTTATATTCCCGCTCCAGACGCTCCTGTATTATCTCCATGTGCAGCAGACCGAGAAATCCGCAGCGGAACCCGAATCCGAGCGCAATGGACGTTTCCGGCTCAAAGGTGAGCGACGCGTCGTTAAGGCGCAGTTTTTCGAGCGCATCCCGCAGGTCGCCGTATTTCGAGCCGTCGGCGGGATATATACCGCTGAACACCATGGGGTTGACGCTTCTGTAGCCTGCGAGCGGTTCTTCCGCGGGCATATCGCATCTTGTGACGGTATCGCCCACTTTTGTATCGCCTATCGACTTTATAGATGCCGCAATATATCCGACTTCTCCCGCTCTGAGCTCGTCCGCGGGAACAAGTGAAGTTGCACCCATATAGCCTACCTCGACGGTCTGGAACTCCGCTCCGGTCGCCATCATCCTTATCCTGTCACCTGCTCTGAGCGAACCCTCTTTCACGCGCACATACACGATAACGCCCTTGTAGCTGTCATAGTAGCTGTCGAATATCAGGGCTTTGAGCGGAGCGCCGGGATCGCCTTTCGGTGCGGGGATCGCCGTAACGATGCGCTCCATGACTTCCTTGATGTTTATCCCCATTTTTGCGGAAATGAGCGGTGCGTCGTCAGCGGGGATACCGATAACGTCTTCGATCTCCGCCTTGACTTCATCGGGACGCGCCGACACGAGGTCTATCTTATTTATCACGGGAACGACTTCGAGGTCCTGTTCCACCGCGAGATAGGTGTTTGCAAGCGTCTGCGCTTCGATGCCCTGTGACGCGTCAACTATCAGTATCGCGCCTTCGCAGGCATTGAGCGAACGCGAGACTTCGTAGTTGAAATCGACGTGACCGGGGGTATCTATGAGGTTGAACACATACGTTTTCCCGTCGTCAGCTTTGTAGTTGAGGCGCACAGCCCTCGCTTTTATGGTTATACCGCGTTCGCGCTCCAGCTCCATGTTGTCGAGCAGCTGTTCTTCCATGTCACGCTGCGCGACCGTGCTCGTCTGTTCGAGTATGCGGTCCGCGAGCGTTGACTTTCCGTGGTCGATATGTGCTATTATGCAAAAATTTCGTATCGTGTCCAGATAATCCATGTGGGTAGTTCTCCTCAGATAGGTAGTGGTACTGCGCGTTCGCGCTTGTCCTTGCGGGGCGATTTATTTGCGTGCGTCCTGCACGCTTTGTTTCGCCCCTACCAATGCTTCCTGCATTGCCGGACGGGACAAGGGCTGCGCGCTCCACTGCACGATGCAGTGCTTTTCCTCATGCGCGAATGCGCGGTCTCAAGCGGCAGCGCCCTCTCAGCGCTTCTCACCTCAGGGGCAGATATATGAGCACTTCTGTGCCTACGCCGAGTTCGCTGCGGATATCGAGTCTGCCGCCGTGGATGCTGATTATCTCGTCTGCGACTGCGAGGCCGATGCCGGAGCCGCGGACGGTGTTGTTCGCCTTATAGAACTTCTCTTTTACTTTCGGGAGGTCGTCGGGTGCTATACCTACGCCGTCATCCTTGAACGAGACGGTGATGCCGGAGGGGGACACCTTTGTGCTTATGTGAGTGTGACCGCCCTTTCTGCCGTATTTCACCGAATTGTCGATAATATTTATAAAAACCTGCCGCAGGCGGTTCTTATCGCCGTAAACTATCGCGACATCCTCGCTCTCGTCCATGGTGAGGGTGATGCCCTCGGAACGCGCACGTTCCTCGTACATCAGCACAGCGTCGCTGAGTTCGGCTATCAGGTCGAGATTTGCTTTTTGCAGTGAAAAATGCCCGTTCTGTATGCGAGAAAAGTCAAGAAGTTCCTCGACCATATCCGAAAGCCGCTCCGTTTCCTTGCTGATTATCTGCATACCCTTGCGGCGAGTCTCGGGGTCGTCTATCTCCGTGATCGTCTCGCTCCAGCCCTTTATAGCGGTGAGCGGTGTGCGCAGTTCGTGCGATACCGACGATATGAACTCATTCTTTATATTCTCCGAGTGCTGCAATTCGTCCGCCATGTAGTTGAAAACATCGCAGAGTTCTCCTATCTCGTCACTGCGCTCCTTGTTGATACGCACCGTAAGATCTCCGTCCGCAAGCTTGCCGGCACTTGCCGCAACACGGCGTATAGGCTGCACGATGCTCCTTATAAAGTACATACCGAGCGTCAGCAGCAGCAGAAGCACGACCGCACTTGCCGCGAGAATGCCGAGAGACAGCGACGATATGCGGTTGTCGGTCTTGTTCAGCGATGTAACCATTCTTATTCCGCTGCCGGTGGCGGGATTTATGACCGTGTAAGCCATGTACTTCTCGCCGTTGGGCTGTGTGCCGACATGATATCCGCTGTGGCTCACGGACTTCTGCGCATCATAATAATCCGGCATATCATAGCTGCGGGCGGGAGTGAAGCCGCTGCTGGAAAGATACACGCTGCCGCTCTTGTTTATCGCCATGAGTTCGGCGTAGTTCTTCTTCTCGAACTGCTCCACCGAGTTGATTATCTCGTCGGCGTAGTCCGTTCCGCCTTCCTCATAAAAACGCCCGATAACGCCCGCGACAATGTTCGCCTGCGTCTCGATGTACTGCCGCACCGCACCGTAGTAGTAGCTCCTCAGCAGAAAGTATGCCGCCACATCTATGATTATGAGAAGGGCGGCAACTATACTGAAACTGTTGGTGAACCAGCGCGCCGCAATGCTCCTGCGCTGCATACTTACGCCCCGCGCCCGAGTTCAAACGCTTTCTTGTTGATATCTATAGCCTTCTTCGGCACGCACGCGTCAAGTGCGTTCTGCCACGCTTCTTCGGGAAATCCCGCAGTCTTCGAGATAAGCCCCATGAGCACGACGTTCACGGCGCGGGAGCTTCCCGCCTGTTCCGCGAGCGCGAGCGCATCTATCGCCGTGATGTCAACGCCCTTTGCGCGTATCTTCCCGATAAGGTCATCCGGGTACTGCTGAACGCCCATTATAACAGGCATAGGGTTTATCTGCTGGGTGTTGGTTATCATCTTTCCGCCCTTTTTGAGATACGGCAGCCAGCGCGCCGCTTCAAGCTCCTCGAACGAGATGATGATATCCGCTTCGCCCTTCTCGATAACAGGCGAGAATATCTTGTCGCCGTACTTTATATAAGTTACCACGGAACCGCCGCGCTGCGACATACCGTGAACTTCGCTCACCTTTACGTCATAACCTGCAGAGAGCAGGACATTGCCGAGTATGCGGCTCGCAAGGAGAGTTCCCTGACCGCCGACACCTACCAGCATTATCGCTTTTGTTTCAGCCATTTTCGTTACCTCCCCTTATTCCTCTATCGCGCCGAATCTGCACATCTGGCTGCAAAGTCCGCAGCCTACGCACAGAGTATTGTCGATATGCGCCTTGCCGTCGGTCATGGATATAGCCGGACAGCCTATCTTCATGCACGCCTTGCAGGACTTGCACTTGTCCGTGTTCACTCTGAACGGCGGCTTATGCTTCACAGTTTTGAGCAGTGCGCAGGGTCTGCGGCAGATAACGACAGCGGGTTCCTCCGCGGCAAGCGCAGCCTTGATAACACGCTCAGTCTCCGCAAGATCGCCGGGATCCACTACCGTAACATTGTCTATGCCGACTGCATGACACAGAGCTTCGAGATCAACAGCCGCCGCGGGATCGCCGTAGATGTTCTTGCCGTTTGCGGGGTTGTTCTGGTGGCCGGTCATGCCTGTGATGCTGTTGTCGAGCACGAGAACGGTGCTGTTCGTGCGGTTGTACGCTATGTTGATAAGACCGGTGATGCCGGAATGTATAAAGGTTGAGTCGCCGATGACAGCCACAGCCTTGCCCTCATATTCGCCGCGCATAGCTCTGTTGAAGCCGTGCAGTCCGCTGACGGACGCGCCCATACAGACGGTGGTGTCCATAGCGTCGAGGGGTGCCGCCGAGCCGAGCGTATAGCACCCGATATCGCCGCTCACCATAACGCCGAGCTTTTTGAGCGTATAGAACACGCCGCGGTGAGGACATCCCGCGCACATTACGGGAGGACGGACAGGAATGACATCTTCGAGCTGAACGAACTCGTTCTTCTCGCCGAGTATCTTCTCGCGCAGATAGGTCTGGGAATACTCGCCTATGAAGGTGAAAAGTTCCTTGCCTATGGGGTCGAGCCCTATCTTGCGGCAGTGTGTCTCGATAACGTCGTCGAGCTCCTCAACAACGTAGAGCTTCTTCACCTTTGCTGCGAAGTCCTTTATCAGCTTTACGGGCAGGGGGTTGACCATACCGAGTTTAAGGTATGACGCATTCTCTCCGAGAGCTTCCCTCGCGTACTGGTAAGCAGCGCCGTTCGTGATGACGCCTATTTCATCGCTGAACATCTCAACGCGGTTGAGGGGAGATGTTTCTGCGTATTCGCGCAGCTTCTTCGTGCGTTCCTCAACTATGACGTGCTTAGGCTTCGCGTTGGCGGGGGTCATTATGTTCTTGTGGGGATCCTTCTTGTATTCATATCTGACGGTTTTCCTGTCCTCAAGCTCAACTACGCTCTGGGAGTGCGCAACTCTCGTCGAAAGGCGCAGTATAACGGGTGTGTCGAATTGTTCGGATATCTCATAGGCGAGCTTGGTGAACTCCTTGCATTCGCCGGAATCCGCAGGTTCGAGCATGGGGACTTTCGCGCCGATAGCGTGATTGCGGGAATCCTGCTCATTCTGTGAGGAGTGCATCCCCTGGTCGTCGGCTACCGCAAGGACGAATCCGCCGTTCACGCCTGTGTAGGACGCGGTATAGAGCGGGTCCGCGGCTACGTTCAGTCCGACGTGCTTCATCGCGCAGAACGAGCGTATGCCCGCAAAGGATGCGCCTATAGCGGCTTCGCAAGCCACTTTCTCGTTGGGAGCCCACTCACTGTACATCTCGTTTCTGTCGTAGGTGGACGCAAATTCGGTTATTTCGGTACTTGGCGTGCCGGGATAGCTTGAAACGAACTCAACGCCCGCTTCGTACAGTCCTCTTGCAACAGCCTGATTGCCGAGCATCAATCCTGCCATTTTTACATCTTTCCTTTCTTGGTTGGATGTCATGCGGTATATGTATTGCATGACCAAAATATTATTACTATTATATCACAAAACCCTGTCTATTGCAATAGTAAATTTCGTGCAGCGCTCCAAAAAAAGCCCGCAATGTGAAAAGTATGTGAAAATTTTACTTTATTCTTGTAAAATTGCACAATTTTTAGTATAATAAATTTTATGTGGTCATAACTGCGGGCACAGATATCCTGCTGCTTGCCCTGCATAATGCCCGATAATCCAAAAGCAGCGGTGATATAAATGTCATATCAGGACGATAAAAGAGAACTGCTGAAGCTCAAACAAGGGCTCGTGGATGAGAGCGAGTCGGAGATACACGAGGAAGAAAAGCCCGTGTATGAACTTCACGGCAGGAAAAAAATAGAAAACTTCTGGTACCACCACAAGTGGTACGTCATAGTGGGCGTGTTCTTCGCGGCGGCGCTGGCGTTCATGCTGGTGCAGACGCTGAGCAAGAAGCAGGGCGATATCCGGGTCCTTCTGGTGACAAAGGAAAAGGCAAACACCGCGTCCGTGATGTACAAGATACCCGAGTTCGAGGAGGCTTTCGAGCTGTACTGCCCCGACTACGACGATAACGGCTATGTCCACGCGGATGTTTACAGCGCAGACCTGAGCGAGCACGCCGACCCGCAGTACAGCATGGCAGGCGTTACAAAGGTAACGAGCGAGGTAATGTACGGCGAAGCGCAGCTCTACGTCGTTGACAGGGCTGCCGCGGAAGCCATAACGGCTGGCGATATCACACAGTTCGTCGATCTTTCCGCGCTTTACCCCGATATAACGTTCGTCGAGGGAAGACTGTACCGCATAAAGGGTACGCCCTTCGCGCAGAACTGCCAGTATTACGAAGCCTGCCCCGAAGACCTCTATATCGCGGTGCATGACGCGTCTGAAACGGAAGCGAACAGCGCCCGCAGCATACCCGCAAAGAAAAAAGCCCTTGAAGTGCTCGACAACATCATACGGGGCA
>CAMHBE010000034.1 GCA_946183095.1 uncultured Clostridia bacterium
ATCTGTCCGGGAAGCCTGAGCTTTTCTTTGGGCGGGAAAGATTTGTCGAACTCCTCGACATCGGCATTATCGACATAGTAGCCTGCCGGAGTCTGATACACTCCCGTTACGCCGTTCAGATAACCGGGTATCAGTTCCTTGCAGAGGAAAAATGAGGAATCCGCATCTTCGGGCAGGTCGTGATATCGTATGCCGAACTTGCTCGAATAGTCGAAACCGCTCTTGCCGTAAAAGCCGATATTGCCTTCAAAAAGGACAGCTCCGTATCCCATAGCGGCAGCCTTCTCCAGCGAATAGTCGAGAAGTATCTTTCCATATCCTTTGCGTTTGAGTTCGGGAGTAATGCAGATAGGACCCATAGTGAGTACATCTGCCGTACTGCCGTTGTCGGCTTCAATGATCGTCTTCATGAACATATTCTGTCCTATGAGCCTGCCGTCCAGCTCCATAACGAAGTCGAGTTCCTTCACGAACAGCGGGTCGTCTCGGAGAACGTGCATGACGTAATGTTCGGAGCATCCCGGACGGTAAACGTTCCAGAATGATTCTCTGATAAGGTTTTCAACTTCTCTGTAGTCTGCTTCTGTTTCCTGACGTATAATATAATTCATTTGATGATCTCCTTTTGTTTTGTTATTCCCCACAGTCCGTAGGGGTCCTGTTCAAGTGCGTTTTTATACAGCGATACCACATCCCACAAGTCAAAGAACATGACTTTACAGCTTCCTATGTTGGTTTCCTTTATAAGCCCTTTGCGGTATGCCATGTCCTGTATGCGGTACCACGCCTTGACGGGAGGGTGCCCCGCTTCGATGAGCCATTCCTCCGGCGGGTAGATGCTGTTTATCTCCTCGCCGGGCGCAAACATCGCGTTGATATCTGCCGGAGTGATGCCCTCGACGTAGTGCATCGCTGTCAGCTTGTAGATGTCGGTGCCGAGCATAAGAGCCTTGCCGCCGTTGTGAAGCGCGTAGTCAAGTCCGCCGGTGAGCGCATCTCTTCCATGTTTTCCCCAGCCCGACGTGCTTATGGTATCGGTGCCGGTGAAAGTGTCCGGCATTTTCCGAAATGTGTCTGCAACTATCCCCATTGCAGTTCTCTCGGCATCCGGGGGGAGTATCCTTATCTTTACGGTCATGCCGAGTCTTTTGTCGTTATCTGTCAGATCAAGCTCTTTGCTGAACCGCAGTGCGGGCATGAAAATGCTGCCTTCTTCGGTAACAAGTTCCTTCAGTGTGTCTATGACCGTGACAGCACCGCCTTCGAGCTGCCCGAAACTGCTGAGTGAGGTGTGGACTTCGAGAGTCATGCCGGGTGTGATACCGAGCGCTTTGAGTGCGTTTTTCAGTTCCGTTTTTGTTACCATATATTGTTAAGTTTCTCCTTACATCGGGGTTATTATTTAGGGGCGGTCTTTAGCAGTACACGATAAAACCATTATCGTTCATCATTCAGCACCAGCCTCATCAGAACGAGTTCCTGCCAGCCTGTGTGACGGGAACGGAAGCCCATGGGATTGCGTCCGTATTCGGTAAATCCCGCTTTTCGGTAAAGCTCCAGCGCCGGTGTATTATCCGATACGACCTGCAATTCGAGCTGCGTGTAGCCCGCTTTTGCCGCACATTCGATGCACGCTTTTGTCAGTGCGGTACCGATGCCGAGCCCCCAGTACGCCTTGTCGATGCTCATGCCGAAATCGGCGCGGTGTCTTGTCTTGAACCTGTCGCCCACACATTCTATGCCTGCGCTGCCGACGATCCTGCCGTCAACTTCCGCCAATATTTCGACACTGTTTTCGCTCTCTTCTTTGTTATGCAGAAATTGGCATTCCTGCTCAACGGTGAATGTCATCTCGTCGGGATAAGTCAGCAGGAAGTCCGTCTGTTCATGCGTCAGCCTGAATACTTCGAGCACCTCTTTCCCGTCGTTTTCCGTACCGTTCCGCAGGGTGCAGCTCCTGCCGTCCCTGAGGGTGATCGTTTTGCTGTATTTCATGGTCATTTCTCCATTTCTTTTTTATTGTTTACTGCAAGGTTTTTGAGCCACCGCTCCTTTTTCAGCCAGATGTGGAACACGATTATTTTTGCAACATCAAGCAGCTTGACATATAGATAAAGCAGCACGGGACCGATATCCGTCAGAAAGCCGAGAATGAATATCAGCGGCATCATAATGACTATGGTGATGACGGAGTCTGTGTACGCCCCCATTGCGGTATCTCCGCCGGCTCTCGCTACCGCCTGCTGTGCGTTCATGTACACCCACACCGGCATGAAGAAAGACATCATTATGACCATATTGCGGCATATCTCCACAGCGCCGTCGCTGAGCCTGCCGAATACGAGCGGTATAATGAGTGTAGTTGCAAAGCCGAAAAACGTCATGAATACGCCGAATACCGCCGACCCCGACAGAAGCCAAGTCTTTTCCGTGCGTGCCTTTTGCAGGTCGCCCATGCCGAGAGTCCGTCCGAGGATAACGCCGGTCGCGGAGTAGATACCGCCGAATGCGACGAAGAAGAGGTTTGCGATAGTGAAGCTCGAAGCCATTCCCGAAACAACATCGGCGCCGCCTCTGCCGTTGTATATCGCGGTGGTGACTGTCTCGGAGAGTATCCACACCATTTCGCAGAACAGTACCAGCGAGCCTTTTTTCAGTATGCTGCGGAAAAGTTTCCAGTCAACTTTGAAAAACTCCTTCAGTTTTACGGCGAAATCCGGCTTTTTGCGGATATAAACGACAGCGAATATCACAAATTCCAGTGTTCTTGCAATAACCGTAGCGATAGCCGCACCCTCTACGCCGAGAGCGGGGAAGCCGAGGTTTCCGTATATCAGCAGCCAGTTGAACAGCGTGTTCGTGAGTGTTGCGGCGATAGTTACCAGCAGCGGTATCTTCACTTCTCCGATGTCACGCAGCGAGCTTGCGATGCAGATCGAAAAAGTGACTGGTATGCTCATGAAGATCATGATGTTTATGTATTTTACGGCTTCGTCGAGTATCGGTCCTGCTTCCGAATTGCCGATGAGCATGAGCGACAGCACTTCCCGCGGGAATATCACGCACACGAGAAGGTAGGGTATGAACGCGGCAAATCCCATTATCAGCTTGAAACGCAAAGTCTGCTTCATGCCTTCTTTGTCGCGGGCACCGTAGAACTGCGTCATGAAGATGCCGCCCGACATACATATCGCGTTGAGGTACACCATAAACACGAAAAGCACCTGTCCCGCCACATTCACGCCCGACATCGAGACATCTCCCAGTCCCGATACCATAAAATTGTCTATCAGCGACACAAGGCTCTGTATCAGCTGCTGGAGCATGATCGGCACTGCAAGCGCCAGTGCGCCGCGATAGAACCGCCATGTCCCGAAAAGTTTCTTTTTTTCTTTTGTTCCGGTCATTTATATCCTCTCTCTGTGAAATCTTTTATTTCTTTTTCAAGCAGCCTGAACACGTTCGCGATAAGAAAACCGTCCGCGACCGCATGATTAAGCCGCACGGTCACAGGCATCATCATCCTTCCGTTTTCCTCGCGGTATCTGCCCCAGTTCACGATAGGCAGGAAGTAAAGATACCCGTCGGGGAGTTCCACATTCAGGCTGTCATACGACAGCCACGAGATGTAGGACGCGTCGAACCAGTTCGGATGTCCCTGCGCGTCGAGCCGGTATTCTCTCGTCTGCTGCGCGGCAGTAAGGTCATTCAGCGCACAGCGGTAAAACTCCGTGTATTCCTCGTGATATGCCGAATAAACGGGAGTACACGTCTCGGTATCCTCATGGAAAACGTACTGTGTGGGATTTATCACATCGTAGCAGATAAGCTCATCGGACTGCCACAGATATGCCATTCTGTAATCGTCACGGGAGTTCAGCACCTTCGTGAGAATGTACAGAAAGTTTATGTAGAATTTAGTCCCGCTGCGCTTTGAGAAGTCCGCAAGCTCTGTGATATCCACCTTTGCCGTCATGGAGACGGAGCACTTGCAGTCCTCGGTGAAGTGGCGGTACACGCCTTTCCGATAGTATTCGTTCTTGTCTATGATCTTATAGTTCATGTTTCTCTCCCTGAATTCTGCGGCACGGTATAGTTCAGTGCTTCTTTCATTTACTCGTATTTAAACATTATATCATTTATATTGTATATTGTCAACACACATATCTGTATAAACAAAACGAGCCGTATGCGGAACATACGACCCGTTGTCCGTTGTGGACATCATGACATCATTTTGTATCAGAACAACTGATTGTAGAGAACTCCGCTGAGTGCGGAAGCATTGGAGCTTGCAACAGTGCCGGAGCTTGTGTAGGTCTTTGTCGCCTCTTTGTAAGCGGCAGTCTGAGAGTAAGCGGAAACAGCGTTTGCCTGAGTGGACATGAAGCTTGAAAAAGAATCCTTTTTGCCGAATACCTTGTCGAGTTCGTCCTCACTTGCGCTGTTGAAGGTGTCCTTGTCTATGGAGAGCTTGCCGTCACTGCCGATGGAAATGCCCACGCTGTCGAGTTTTCTCGAATACGCGTTGGTCATGTTCGCGATGAACTGCGACTTGTTGGAGACCGTCTGGTTTCCGGAAGATCTGGTGGAAGAATAGAGGTCGTTGTAGCTCTTTACGAACTTTTCTGCGGCTGCAAAAGCCTTGTCGCGGTCTATCTCGCCTGTTGCTTCATCCGCCTTGAAAGCTGTTTCGAGATCCTTTACGGATGTGTTGACACTGTCCGCGTAGGTCTTGAGCTTGTCGTTGCCGGATGCCGAATAAGCGGTGGAGGAAGAAGATGTCTTCTTCTCATATTTGCTTGCGGCTTCCTTTGCTGCGGATTCGCTCTCGGTCTTCTGCTGATTGAAGTAATGCTTGTAGAGAGGCTTTGCGACTTTGAAATCGCTCCACTGGTTAAGGACATTGCTCATAGATGAGTAAAATAAACTCATATCGCTCATAGTATCACTTCCCTTCGATAAGTGGGGCATTCACGCGGCACACGGGCGGCAGACGCACCGTTTACGGCACGGCCCGTATGTGCGCATAAGCCCCGTTCGAGCGTTGTACCGCATCCCGCGGTACGGGGCAGATGATGTCATGATATGTCGGCAGATGATGTTACTGTGCCGAAGCGGCAGCCTCGTCCGCTGAGGAATTGAGCTCTTTTTCCCAATCGTCGAAGCCCTGCATCACGCGGTCGTAGGTATCGCCGCAAACGTCCGGGAGTTCACCGCCCCAGATCTTCTTGCATTCGCCGAAGCCCTTAACGAAAGCGTTCTTGACTGTTTCAAAGTTCTTGGGATCGTTGCCTGCGAGGCTCTTTGCGAAATCGAGGATACGATTCGCGGTCTTTTCCGCACCCCAGAAGTCCTCGGATCCGTCACTCTCGATATAATCGAGACCGTAGCTCTTCATGACAGATTTGAGGTCGATGTCGATGATCTTGCCCGTGCCGCCACCGGCCTGCTTGTCGAGCATCGCCTTGATGACATCCTTCATGCCTTCGTTGCGGATAGCCTTCTCGGACATTCCGGTATGTTCCGTCTTGATACCCTTAGTGTAGGTGTTGTTCTTGACGGCTGTTCCTTCGGAGCGCTCGAAAGTATCTGTACGCTTGGAAGATGCCTGTTCGGCGGTCTTTGCGGCATTTTCCGCCGAGGAAGCGGACTTGTCGGTCGCCTTGGTCTCTTTTACCTTGGAATTGGACTTAGCCTGGTTCACGGGAGCATTTGAGTAGCTGTCATAGATAGAATTGATTCCGCTCATATGTTACCATTCCTTTCTTCCCGAGGTGCGGCGTGAAATTGTCTTTTTCATGCCGATTCCTCCTTGAATTTTGTGAGACCCGTATGCGTATGCGGTCTGCCTCCCACGCATAGTGGGTCAAGGCGCAATTCCCTTACACCTCATATATTATATCGTCAGTTTATCTGAAAACTTTAGCCTATCCTGAAATAATTTGCATTTATAACGTGAAATGCCGGAAAAGTGCCGCGAAATGAGATACTGTGCAGGTTTGCTGATACCGTGAACAAAAAAATCCGTTGCAAGATCCACAGATCTGTGATATAATAATAATATCAGTTTACAGCAAAGGCGGCTAACGAAATGAGCACAAGGATCGATTTTGAAAAACTCGGCAACACCCGCGACCTCGGCGGTATGCAGACGGAAGACGGCGGGACCATAGCGCACGGCAGGCTTATCCGCAGCGGTCACTTTAAAGATGCCAGTCCCGCAGATCTGCAAAAACTTGCCGGCATGATACACACCGACATAGATCTGCGAACGTCTGACGAGTGCGCCGAAAGTCCGGATCCCGTGATACCGGGAGTAAAGTACATCCACCTGCCTGTAATGGATTCCCTGACCGCAGGAGTGACACGCGAAAAGGATGCGGACGCTTATGCGCTCGAACGTCTCGTAAAGTCGCCGGAGAACTCTTTGGAGTACATGAGCGCAATATATGAGGGATTCGCGAAGAACGATGCGGCGAACAGCAGTTACAGTTCGTTCATAAATATTCTTGCTGGGAACGAAAGCGGCGCGGTGCTGTGGCATTGCACCGCAGGCAAGGACAGGGCAGGCATGGGTGCCGCGATCATAGAGAAACTGCTTGGCGTGAGTTATGAAGATATAACGGGAGACTATCTGCGAACGAATATGTTCATAACGAACGAACTTGATGAACTGTCGGCTATATTCGCACCCTCGACCGAAGGCGACAGGCTTGCTCTTGAGTATCTCTTCACCGCGAAAAAAGAGTACATCGACACGTTCTTTGCGACTGTGGACCGTCTGTATGGAAGTTTTGACGTGTACGCGGAAAAAGCGCTCGGGGCAGATGCCGCCAAGCGCAGAAAGCTCCGTGATATGTACCTTGTCTGACGGTCAGAGCAGGGCGAGGGTATCTGCGGGATCGTCGGCTGCCTTCACCTTACCGGCGGCATTGACGATAACGCCGTTTTCGTCGATGAGGTAGGTGGTGCGCACTACGCCCATCGTCACCTTTCCGTAGAGTTTCTTCTCCTGCCACACATCATACGCTTCTATAGCCTTTCGTTCAGTGTCAGAAAGCAGTATGAACGGAAGGCTGTGCTTTTCGGCGAATTTCTTGTGCGAAGCGGGGGAGTCCTTGCTGATACCGATGACAACTGCGCCCTTTTCCTTGAAATGGGGGAAAAGTTCCGCATAACCGCAGGCTTGTTTTGTGCAGCCGGCGGTGTTGTCTTTCGCATAGAAGTACAGCACTACTTTCCGACCTCTGTAGTCGGAGAGCGAGTGGGGTTCGCCGTTCATGTCCGGCAGAGTGAAGTCCGGAGCGGCAGTTCCTGTTTGCAGCATAGTAATACTCCTTTATAAAAGCGTTTTCTACATTATATCATTATTTTCGTGAGGTGTCAACCTATGGCGGGAATTATCGCCGCGTGTAACAAAAATAACGTTTACACGGGTTTCTGTGTGCAAGTTCTACAAAATTGCAAATAAAATATGTTTATTGAGCACAAAAATTGTAGCGTTACACAAAAGGTTTCAATTTGCGGAAAAAATAGAAAAACCCGCTTGACATTCGGAAAACGCTGTGCTATAATATGCCCAAAAGATATAGAAAGCCGCAAAAATAAAAAAACAGCGGCTATGCGCTATGTGCAAAGTGCAGAACAGACAAAAGAAGAAAGTTCCGTGAAAGGAGATAAGTTATGAAGACTACTATGATCTTTACTGCGACCGGCGACACTTATATAAATATAGCATACAAGCCGGGCGAAGTGACACGAAGAGACGTAAGGCTGCTGAACACCCTTTACTATGCGGACATGACCGGGTCGGATGAAGCGGGATATACCGTGAGGTTCCACCTCCCGTATTTCAGAAAGTTCAATAAGTCCGGCTTCATGTCAAAGCAGAGTGCGCTCAATTATGAGCAGGACATTCTCGACAGTTATTTCGATGATTATGTTGCGGGGGATCCCGCTGAGCTGTACGAATCCGTCAGCGCATAATATCGCAGATAGGAGAGGGCGTAAGAGACCGTTTTTTTAATCGGTCTCTTTTTTGTATATTTTTTACAAAAATAAATTGACAATCATCGGATAATATGTTATAATATAAGGTATGAAAGGCAGTAGAGCATTATGATAATAGATATTTCACAGGAACTTTTCTCGTGCAGGATGTTTCCGGGGGACGATCCGCCTGTGCGGACAAAAGTCAGGAGCATTGAAAACGGTGATGAGTACGACCTCACCAACATCTCCATGTGCGTACATAACGGCACTCATATAGATGCACCCGCCCATTTCATCGGCGGCGGTGATACCGTGGAGAAGCTGGCGCTGTCGGCATTTGTCGGTGACTGCTATGTTGCAAGACGAAGCGGCGAACTTTTCGCTCCCGATGTGGTCGAGATCATGGAGACTGCAAGAGCCGCGGATGCCGCAAAACGAATACTCATTGCAGGTGATATCGTAATAACGGCAGATGCCGCGGGAGCGTTCGCGCAGTCCGGCATACTTCTCATAGGCAACGAGAGCCAGACGATAGGTCCGCCCGATGCCCCCGCCGAAGTTCACAAGATACTTCTCGGCGCAAATATAGTGATACTCGAAGGGATAGAGCTCGGAGATGTCGTTGAGGGCAGGTATTTTCTGAGTGCGGCACCGCTCGACCTCGGAGGATGCGAGGGCTCTCCCTGCCGCGCATATCTGATGCGATAATTTATAATTGCTTTTAAGAGGAACAGACATGGATACCGAAATCAAAGTAAAAAAAGATACTATGGTCGTCAAGGTCAGCGGGCGAATTGACGGCACCAACTTCAATGAGTTTGAAAAGCGGCTGGAAGAACATATAGAAAATATAAAAGTCATTGAATTTGACTTCAAAAAGCTCGAATATATATCTTCGTCCGGGCTAAGGGTAATGCTCTGGGCATACAAGAAGATAAACGGTGTGGGCGGATATATCGTACTGAAACATCTTTCTGAAAATGTAAGATCTGTTTTTGACCTTTCCGGGTTCTCCGACTTTTTCATTATCAAGTGAAAGCGGTAAAGCAGTACGATAAAACAAGGCAATGAAAGGAATTGACTATGAAGACCGAGGTATATGAATTCAAGAACAATGAAAAATACACGGAAGATATCATCGGCATCGCGACTAAGATCGCGAAGTATAATGAGCTTCCCGTTAAACAGGAGCTGAGGCTGACGCTGCTGTCGGAGGAACTTGTCGAGATGGTGCCGAATATGCTGCAATACGGCAAGGGCAGGTTCTGGATAGAGAACAATGGCAGTGAATACGATATACACATCGTTGTTGAGCCGGACACGATGCTGCCCAGCGACGAAAGAGAGCGCATACTGTCTGTTTCGAGGACAGGCGTGAACGCTGCTGCGGTCGGCATCAAGAACAAGATCAGGATAGCCGCCGAAGTCATGATGGCAAATTACTCGCTGACTGCCGGATCCGGCAGTGCCGTATATCCCGATATGCCTTATTCATTCTATGAAATGGGTACATACTCAAATCCCGCCGGTTACTCGAACGCATGGTCTCTTGCCAATTACAAGGACGAGGCAAAAGATACCAAAGAAGCGTGGGATGAACTTGAAAAGTCGATCATCGCGAAACTTGCGGATGATGTCGTGGTGGGAATAATCGGCGGCAAAGTCGAGATAACCGTAAAAGCCAGATTTGACAAGTGATCCTGACATTTCCCCGTTATTTACGGACATAGTCGGGAGATATGTTATGCGCAGGGACGCCATAAAATTCAGACGGACGCAAATTATCAACGGAGGGGTGCTGTATGGATAATGAAAGGTATATCGCTTACAACTCACTTTTAGAGCGAATGATCGATGCAATGACTGCGTTTGGCAATTTCGATCGTGAAGAATTTGTAAGTATATTGAAGGAAATATGTGAGTTCTTCGGGCTTTCAAAAGGCGTTACGGAGTTTTACGAAAGCCTCAGCGCCGAAAAGGAAGGCAAGGGTGAAGTGCTCATAGATTACGACAACGGCAGAGGCGAAAAAGTCGTTATATACCGCCGCGTAGTCACACCGTCGCTGACCGTTATCAAAAGCACCATATATATGCCGCAGGATTCGGATCCGCTGTCGGATGAGGAATACCACAAGCTGGATCTCATGCTGCGCGCAATGCTGAGCTTCATCAGCCGCAACAGGCTCCAGTCACTTGTGGAGAAATTCGCGTTCTATGATGATGCGGGATATCCCAACCTGAACTATTTCACCAGACATCTCGAAACGATGAATGAGAAAGGTTCGCTGCACGGCTACACTGCCATACAGTACAACCTCAGTCATTTTTCGCTCATCAACAGGGAGATAGGGCGCGTTGCAGGCGATAACGCTATCCGTGTATATTTTGACACGATACGCAACGTTATCGGCGAAAATGGCATTGTCTGTCGTATGGGCGGTGACAACTTCGCTGCGGTATTCAAAAGCAATCTTCTCAAATATGTATTGCAGATAACAGAGGGATTTCCGGTAACTTACGACCGCGAAGAAGAGAAGCGCGTAATGGTCTCGGCGACGGTGGGTGTGTATGAGATCCCCGACGACTATGTATTCGAGAGACCGGGCGATATTGTCGGGAAGATCTTCACGGCGGCGCATGACGCAAAGTTCGATACCGAGAACTCGGTGGTGTATTACAGCGATGAGGTCTTTGCGGAAAAAGAACGCAAGATGAGAGTACGCAGGTTTTTCTCCGAAGCGCTTGCAAACGGCGAGTTCCGTGCATTCTATCAGCCCAAGGTAGATATCACTACAGGCGAGATAGTCGGTGCGGAAGCTCTCTGCCGCTGGATGATAGATAACAAGATACTTG
>CAMHBE010000035.1 GCA_946183095.1 uncultured Clostridia bacterium
AAAAAAGCCATAGCCGCTGCGGTAATGGCTGCCGCGGTATTCGTCTCCGCAGGGTGCGGCGGGGGCGAGGGACGCACAACTGCCGCTGCCGAAGCCACTGTGCAGGAAGAGACGACAACTGCCGCACCCGTCACGACAATAGACCCCAACAAGGATATCGACCTTATCCCCGACTACGAGGAAATGGCGGATATCGGTGAGGTCGATACGAAGAATGAGAACGGTGCGGGAAAGCTGTACGAAGCGGGTAAGACCGCGGGCACCATACACGCGCTGTGCTGGTTCGATTTCCACAACGTAAATCCCGAAAAGGACATATCCGAGCTGTTCGCGGAACGCTTCGGCGGAACCGTGGAAACGGAGATAGTAAGCTCGCTTGAAGTGATGGACAGACTCGGTGTGCTCATGGCATCCGGTCAGTCTCCCGATATTATGAGAGTATCGGACGCATTTTACCCGAGTATGTACTTGAGCGGACGCTTTACCGCGCTTGACGATTGGCTCGACAAGGATTCACCCACATGGTCGGAGCTTGGCAGCATAATCGACCGCTTTGAGGTCGGCGGCAAACACTACTACTTCCCCTACGCGCTGACCGCTACGGAGTACGGTGTCACATACTGCACGAAAGAGATAGAGGAGATAGGCGCAGCCGACCCCATGGACCTCTACTTCGCGGGTGAGTGGGATTGGAACTCCTTCGAGAAGATAATGCTGCAATGGAAGGACTTCTATCCCGACAAGTACCCCATGTCGTGGCCGGGAACTTTCGGTGCGCAGCTTGCCGCCACCACCGGTACTCCGATAATCGAACTCAGGGACGGTACGATAGTCAATAACCTGAAAAGCGCAAATGTCGTAAGGGCTATGGATTTCATTGAAAAAATGTACCGTGAGGATATATTCTGGGAGGGCTGGCACGGTCCCGACGGGCTTGATTCCTGGACCGGAACTCTGTTCTTCGTAATGCCCCTCGATTGGGCAATATCCTGCGGACAGGAGCTGTGGTTCAAGAATAATTTCGACGGCGAGATAAAAACCGTTCCCATGCCACGGGATCCCGAATCGGACACATACTACATGACCGGCGTGACATCCGGCTATGTGGTGCCCTCGGGTGCGGAAAATATGCAGGGCGCGGTATCTTTTATCCTTGCGTCGAGAATGTATGCTGACGACCCGGATGTGGTCGCAGCTGACCGCGAGAGAAAACTGTACGACGGCGGGTATTACTACATAAAATGCCCGGAGTGCAAGCACGCGTTTGACAGCGAACGCGGCGAGATCGGCGAGACCTGTCCTGAGTGCGGCGCACCGAGAAAGGCAAAGTGGAAGCTCACATATACCCCCGAACAGATGCAGGTATATGACGACCTCGTGGATCCCTCGAAATTCACGTTCGTGTTCTCCTGTCACGGCGGCTTCGGACAGGATATGGTCGATACCTTTGATTCGATATTCAACACCCCGATAACCGAGGGAGACAGCTACAATCACGTTCTTAACGAATATTACAGCATCGTTGAAGCGACGCTTGACGAATACAGAGCGCTCATAGCGTGACGGTGCGGGAGGAGCAAAAATGAAAAGAAAACTATCCGTTTCCGGGAGCCATTCGATACGCCGTGTCCGTGCGGCATCCATATTCGCCGCATCTATACTTGCGGTCACAGGCTGTTCGGGCGAACCCGCGCCCGCCGCGACTTCCGGTAACACATCGGGAGACACCGAAGCCGTGGTGTCAGCGGCGGAAAGCACCGACAGCCCGGCTCCCGCACAGGACGAGGAGACGAACGACCTTACCGCACTTGAAGCCACACGCCTCATGGGCAACGGCATAAACCTCGGCAACACCATGGAAGCCTACAACCACAAGGCTTATCTGAACGGTGCCGACCCGACGAGCGGCGAGGGTATATGGGGTATGCCCCACACCACCCGCGAGATGATCGCGGGTATGAAGGCTGCGGGATTTGACACACTGCGCGTGCCTGTCGCGTGGACGAACGGCATGAACTTCGAGAGCGGCGACTACACTATAGACGAGCGGCTCTTTGCAAGAGTAGAGGAGATCGTGAACTACGCGCTCGACGAGGATATGTATGTTGTCATAAACGACCACTGGGACGGCAGCTGGTGGGGTATGTTCGGCTCAAAGACCGCCGAGACCCGCGAAAAGGCAATGGAGATGTACAAGTCGATGTGGACGCAGATAGCTGAGCGCTTTGGCAAGTATTCCTACAAGCTGGTGTTCGAGTCCGCGAATGAGGAACTCGGCGACCGTCTCAACGACAAGGATATAGCGGAAGATTCCGGCAGTCTCTCGGTGAACGAATGTTACGAGACCGCAAACCTTATCAACAGCGAATTTGTGAAAGTAGTGCGCTCCACGGGCGGGAAAAATGCCGACCGTTTCCTGCTTATAGCCGGCTACAACACCGATATCGAGCATACCTGCGACGACCGGTGGAAGATGCCCGAAGACACCGCCGACAGCAAGCTCATAGTTTCGGTGCATTACTACACCCCGTGGGATTACTGCGGCATCGCGGCAGTGAACCAGTGGGGTTCCCCGAAACAGTATGAGGAGCAGAACCGTCTGCTGAAGATGCTGACGAAGTTCACGGAGCAGGGTTACGGCGTTATCATCGGCGAATACGGTGTGCTGACTGACGGAAAAGCCACACCGAAGCCCGATACCGACATATATTTCACGAACTTTCTCGACAACTGCGATCTGTATAACATCTGCCCGCTGCTGTGGGACTGCAACGGTCTTTACCGCCGCAATGAAGGCGCTATAAGCGACCCGACCATTGCAAAACTGTTCAAAGACAGGAGTTTCGCGTCACAGCCCGAAAATACCGAAGAAGAGACGGCTGCGGTCGCGGCAGCGGCGAAGAAGAGCATGGAAGAAGCGCTCGAAGCCGCGAATGACCGCATGACCGATGAGGGCGACATACCCGCGACAGATGATACGGCAGTTGCGTGGATAATGTACCAGAGCGCGGATTACAACGCGTCTTACTGCGTGGGTGACATCTACGACCCGACCAATAAGACCGTCGGTATAAAGGCGCAGAATGCGCTTATCGAGGGTGAGGGGCAGTACACAGTGAGCCTTGACTTCACGGGTATCGGCGGCGCGAGGGGCGTGAATTTCTCGGCTCTCGGCATCTACAACGGCGAGAAGTTCTTCCCCGGCTGTGTCATAGATATCGACAGCTTCAAGGTAAACGGCGAGGAATACGCACTCGAAGGCAAGCCTTACACCGGTGCGGACGACGGCAAATGCACAAGAGTGAACCTCTACAATCAGTGGGTCCCGAAGGCTCCCGACAACGCGCGTACCGCCGACGGTTCTCTTGACGGCGCATCTGCGCAGATATGGCAGATAGGCGCAAAGGAGCGGATAGACACCGTAGAGATAACTTTCACGCTCAGTACCGCGCAGCAGTAATACAAATAGGATTTTTTCTCAGACAAACAGAATTTATGTGTTCAGACTTCCCCCGCCCTCGGATGGGGGAAGTTGTTTTGCTGTGTTGGCAATGCTTTACTCGATGTTCAATAAAAATATATCGAAAAACGATAAATTTCTATTGACAAACGGTTATTGTTGTGCTATACTGATGTTGCTGAAATTGAAAAGGAGTGACCTCAATGAACATCAACTGGACAAAAGAACGTTCTCTCGCCTTTACCCGTTTCCTCACCATTTCGTTCCTCGTCGTCGCGGGAGCGCTGATATTCCTGATACCGTTCATCACAATATGGTATGACAGTGTTTCCGGAAAAGATCCGATAGTCATCGTTCTTTCGGTGTGTTTCTACCTGTGTGATATCATAGCGATAGTCGCACTGTGGAACCTTCTCAGACTGCTGACAAACATCTCGAAACAGGAGCTGTTCACCGAGAAGAATGCGGGCTGTGTGAGGGTGATCTCGTGGTGCTGTTACGGCGTTGCGGCAGTTTTTGCGGTACTTACGTTCTGGCGGCTGCTGGCGCTGATCGTGGCGTTTATCGCGGCATTCGTGGGACTGATACTGCGGGTGGTGAAGAATATGCTCACGGCAGCCGCGGAAATGCGTGAAGAGAACGACTACACGATATAAGGGGGCGAATGCTGTGCCGATAATCGTTAATCTCGATGTGATGATGGCGAAACGCAAGATATCCGCCGGTGATCTTGCCGAAAAAATAAACATCACCCCCGCCAACCTCTCCATTCTCAAAAACAACAAGGCGAAAGCGGTGCGCTTCTCGACCCTTGAAGCTATTTGCAGTGCGCTTGACTGTCAGCCGGGCGATATACTTGAATTTGTGAAGGACGAATGAACGTATGAAAACAGAAAAGAATAAAACGCTGCGCCGCATAATAAGCGTGTTTGCCGCGGCAGGTATCATTGCTGCACTTTTTATATGGTACAGCAGACCTACGCTTGTTGACACGAGCGTGAACGGAGAATATACCGCAGAGCTTCTTGCTGTTTCAGATCCCGGCTGGCCGTTTGGCCCGCAGGAAGGCAGGTTGGCGCTTAAAAAGAACGGGTGGACGGTCTGCGAAAAAGACTTTACACTGTTCAACGACGGCGGAGCTATGAAAAAGTCAAACTGGTCGGTGACATGGGACGACGAGAAAGCTGCCGTTGTCATAAGCGGTCAGGAACAGCCTGACGCGGAATATTACCTGTATTACGTCGGCGCGGCATTAAGAAGCATAACAAACGGAGAGTGAAAATATGTACATAAAACTGATACAGCCGAAGATGCGCCGCCGTCCCATGGACACCGACCTGAAACTGCATATGTCGCCGCCGCTGGGACTGCTCACTATCGCGGAGATGCTCAGATATGACCACAAGGTGGTGCTCGAAAACGAGAACATCGAAAATATAACCTACAGCGACAAGCCCGATATCGTGGGCATTTCAGTGACTGTCGATACTCTGCCGCGGGCGGTGGAGATATCCCGCCGTTTTCGTGCAATGGGCGTTAAGACCGTCGCAGGCGGCATTATGATAACCACGGCGCGGGAGTTCGTTCCCGACGGGGAATTTGATGCACTTTGTATGGGTGCGGCAGAGGGAACATGGCTCGATATAGTTGACGACTTTGAGCGCGGTGAACTCCGGCCGCTGTATCATTGCAGACGCCCCGACCGCATAGTATCTCCCGCCTATGACATGATAGAACGTGACAAATACCTTTTCTGCAACATACTCCACACCAGCAGGGGATGCCCTTTCCGCTGCGATTTCTGCTACAACAGTTCGTCGGAACGCTGCTTCATAAACCGCCCGATAGAGGACGTTATCGCGGAGATACGGCGCATGAACACCGACCACATAATGTTCATCGACGACAACTTCGCGGGTGACCCGAAACGCACGAAAGAACTGCTGCGGGAGATGATACCGCTGAAAATAAGGTGGCAGGCGGCAGTTTCGATAAACGCGGCAAAGGACGCGGAATTGCTCGATCTTATGGCGGAAAGCGGCTGCCGCAGCCTGTTCATCGGCTTCGAGAGCATAAGTGAAGCGTCCGTCAGCGGTGTGCATAAGGTTCAGAACAGCATTGATGAGTACAGCAGGGCGGTGAGCGAGATACACAGGCGCGGGATAATGGTGAACGCGAGTTTCGTATTCGGACTTGACGGCGATACTCCGGAAACTTTCGACAGGACGCTCGACTGGATAGTTGCCAACAAGATAGAGACGGTGACATCGCACATACTTACGCCGTACCCGGGCACGGCACTGTACGAGCGTATGAAAGCCGACGGTCGCATTATCTCCGACGACTTATCGCTTTACAACACCTCGCACGTCGTTTTCACGCCGAAGGGCATGACCGCCGCGCAGCTGTACGACGGTTACATCAATATCTACAAACGCATATACAGTTTCCGTAATATTATAAGGCGAATGCCCGACACGAAAGACCAGCGCGCCGCGTACCTGCTGTTCAATCTGCTTTACCGCAAGTTCGGCAGGGTCACTGACGGTATTTGCAAGGTCATATCCTACAAACGCATTGCGCGGCTCGCGGCGCTGATCTCCGGCTATACAAAGCGGAACGCGCGGGAGCTCCCGCAGACCCGGCAGTGCAGGGAAGAACGCGCATAACAAGAATATCCCGCCTCCGTGTGGAAGCGGGATATTGTCATGTCGTTTTTCAGCTTACGATAAGCTTGTTTCTATCAACTTTGAGTGTTGCATCTTTGCAGTTGTTTTCGCTGATATACAGTCCGTCACAGCTGCCCACGAACTTCTTTGCAACTACGTTCTTCTTTGTGCCGACAGTGAGCTGAACAGGCTTGCCGTTCTTGTCGATAAGTTCAAGACCGAGCCACCACTCCGGATGATCCGGGTTCTTTACAAATCCGC
This sequence comes from uncultured Clostridia bacterium, assembly GCA_946183095.1. GTDB lineage: Bacteria > Bacillota > Clostridia > Oscillospirales > Ruminococcaceae > Ruminiclostridium_E. Next base: position 6,391 of record CAMHBE010000035.1, read on the forward strand.
CCTTAGATACAGTCAGCGCTGTGAACTTGAATATACCGCCCCAGCCGGTAGAGAGGGTTGCAGTTGTTACAGCGTCGTGAACTTCGGCACCGCTTATAGTGAGGACACCCTTTACGGTAACCGCCTTATCGACGATAACGTTAGCAAGCTCAAGATCTTTTGCAGCTGTCACCTTGCCCGCGATCTTCGCGTTGTAAATGACAGACTTGCCGTTCTTGTCACCGATAGTTACCGCGCCGTCGATAACGGATTCGGGAGTTTCGCCTTCAATACCGTAGAATTCAAATCTGCCCTTTGCATTTACCGCGCCGTGTACGGAACTCTGGTTAATGCTTACGGCAGCGGCAGCGGAAGATACTTTTCCGTTTATGACGGAGTCAGCGGCAAACAGTACATCATCGGCGTTCTTGCCGGTAACGCTCACCGCGTCAACGGTGGAGCCCTCGATGCTCATGCCGGTCTTGCCGGTGACAGCGCCTTTTATGATGCTGTCCTGGATATAGATGAACTCGTTTCCGGTGATCTTGCCGTTGACGGTCGCACCGTGGATACCTATATTTAGGGCTGCGGTGATCGCTCCGTTGATGTATGTGGGATCATTGCTGTCGTATGTAGTGACCTCAAGAGCGCCCTTTGAAGTGACCGCGCCGTTTACTTTGCACTGCCAGATGTTGAGCACTGTGGGAAGATTTGAAACTATCTTGCCTGTGGTGCAGTTTTCAAGTACCACAGCGACTTCATTACCGTCATCCCAATTGAGCTTCTTGCCGGTAGCGGTTATCGCGTCGAAAGTGCATTCGTGTGCGTCAACTGTACCCTGAGCTGTCGTAGCGCCCTTTACTTTCGCGCCGCTTATAACGATATCTCCGTCCGCTTTTATTCCCTTTGCGAATGTGCAGCCCCAGCCGTTGTGCAGTGAGCCTGTAAGTGTCAGAGCACCGTTGTAAGCGGTATCGCCGGTTTCAAGATGCACGCCCTTGACTGCGCCGCTTACCTTGCTGCCGTAGATATGCATACTGTCGAAGCCGGAGATCGCGGCGATGTTGGACATACCGTTGATATCTGCCCACGCGGAGTTCTTGCCCTTTATCGTTATCGCGGATTTTGCATCCTGCTGGAGATTTGAGCTCAGACTAAGTCCGCAGTTTGTACCTGTGCTTATGGTCGTCTTTCCGGAGAAGAGAACATTGCCGCCTGTGTCGAGTACCGCGCCGTTCGGTACGGATATGGACTTGGCACTTATAGTTATTTTTCCTTCGGGGTTTGTGTGGATGCCGAACCACTCAACACCTGCGGGTACAGCCTTGATATTAGTGATCGTCGCTTCTGTTCCTCTGATGTTGATGTTGATGTTCTTGGAATCCAGCGCCAGCGCATAAGCAACTGCTTCATCACCGCTTGCAAATTCCTTGCCCTCGGAGGGACCCGATGTCCACTGCCAGTTGCCGTCCTTGTCCAGATAGCTTATGCCGATGCCCTGCCATGAGTTCGGGTGCGCTTCATACTCCTCGGTGAACTTCTCGATACCGTCCTTCGATACCGCAGCCACCTTGAACTTGTAGCCGCCCTCGCGGTCATTTTCGAGCCCGTCGATAGTAACGCTGATGTTCATATCGTCGGACTGCGGTATAGTCTTTACAACAACGCCGTCCTGATAGATGTCGTAGTGGTCTGCGCCGAATACCTTATTGAAGTTCAGATATACTTTCTGGTTGCCGTCGTCAAGTCCGAAATACTCAGGAGCCGTGAACGCGTGACCGCCGTTGTCGAAACGTATGAGCAGGTTGCCGTCCTTGTCGTAGATATTTGCCTGCTCGACCATTATACCTGTGCCGGTGAAAGACGGATCCCAGATCATAAAGGAGATGCCTACATATTCGGGTGTCAGGTTATTCTTGTCAAGACCGTAGAACGGGTTGAACTCTGATACGTCGCCGGAAATAACATAAGTTCCGCTCTCTTTGCCGGGAACAATAGCGAGCGGGATATCTTCGTTCTGTGCTGCGAAGAGACCGTGCTCGGGATCGTCTATGCCCCAGAAGGTCTGCATCTGCCAGCCCTTGGACTCGGAATTCATAACGATCGCGCCGCCGAAATCGTCGGAAAGACTGTCAATGTTGTTCGGACGCAGAACAAATTCTGCTTTTGCAGCCTTTGTGATATCGAAGAGGTCGTTATAGCGCTGATCGGTGATGTTCTTGGTGTAGCTCCAGTTGTCAAACTGGAAGTTTTCGTCGAAGTCGTTACCGTAAACAAGTCCGCTTTCGGGATATTTGTCGTCGAGCACTTTTGCCGTAACGGGAGCGCTTATCTTACCTGTCCTGTCAACGGCATATACCGTTACGCTCGTGGGCTTTTCCTTTGTATTCGTATTGCCGTCGCTCTCGATACCGAAATCATAGATATATCCGACAACATTATCCTTTGTGTAGGCGTTCTGCGCGCCCATGTGGATCTCGGTGTGATACGGGAAGTCACGGTTGCCCTTGTCGCTGTGTACAGACGCGAAGAGAACTTTCGGTTTGAGATCGTCATTCGTTTCAAGACCGCCGTAGTTGTATGTGAAAGAGGAATTGCTCTTGTAGATCTCGCCGTCCACCTCAACTTCGATAACGAGATCATATACGCCCGCACCGCTGCCGGTCTCGCCGCCGAGATCTAAGGCATATTTTGCAAGTTCATTCGGCAGCAATAACTCGGGAGCGTAAAAGACCTTCTTCTGCTGTTCATCGTCCCACATCGGTTCTGTCCACCAGCCGGTGGAGAAGTTACTGTTCTTGTCATAGATCCTGTAGAAATAGCCGTGGTCGATATCGGTGCGAACGTGATCCCATGTGAGTATGCCGGTCTTTTCATCATACTTGAAGTTCGGCTCCCACTTTGCCATAGGCTGACCGAGCGTTACGGTGAGTTCGACCCATTCGCCGAGGTTGCCGTCTTTGTCAACGGGAACTATACGGACGTTGATATCCTGCTCCTCGCCGTCGAACCAGAGGTTCGTTTCGTTTCCGCCCTGAATGAACTCGGTGGTGCTTTTTTCTTTATCGACAGTGAAATTGTACTGGGCGATATAGCCCTGTGCTATCGTGTCGTCAGTGCACTCCGGAAGGTCGATATATACATAGGACCCGTTGTCCTGATAGTGAATGTTCTCTTCCTTGACCTCAAGCGGTTCTATATCGGAAGCCTTGTTTCCGCCGCTGTAGGACATGATAACGCTGCTGTCGGAGATCTTATCTATATTTTCGTCATTGTCTGTGTCGGCAGCGACATAGACCTCGTATGTACCGTTCAGCGCCTTGTCCGGGTTCTGTATGTTGTACGCCGTGATGCTGCCTGAAGGGAGAGCCCAGAATTGATCTCCTCCCCACGGTTTGCCGGTATCGGGGTTGCACCACTCATCGCGGAGATGAACAGTTCCCGCGATGTTGCCGGAAGCGTCCACCGCGATCAGATAATATCCCGCATAGGGAGCCTCACCCGATGTATTTCCGCCGGGTACCTGATCTACGCCGAGAAAGCCGCCGTACTGGTCAAACTCTATGTTCGATGTCCATGAAGGTATGGAAGCTATCTTCTGCGGAACAGCCTTACTTACCGCACCGGTCTTGTGGTTTATTGAAACTTCCTGTGAGAGTTCGCCGTAATTGCCGTCTTTATCCACAGCGTATGCTCTGAATTTAACATCTGCATTTACATTGTCGGGAACTCCCCATAATGGCAATTGAGCGGTAGCGCCATTCTCGGCGACGATATAATCAAATTCTTTTTCTCCGTCCGAGTAAGCATTTTCATATACGAATACATAAGCTGCTGCATTAGCCGAACCGCCCGCGTTAAGGTAGAGGTTTCCCCAATTGAGATTCGCGCTTACCAAAGGCTTTGTAACAGACTCGGACTTGCTGCCGATGAACTTTGACGCGTCGAAAGTGGTGGTGCAGCTGTCGATAACTACGGAAGTATCGCCGTCCTTCGGCGTTTTATGCGCCTTTATCGTTATTTCAACTCCGTTAGTGGTATCTCCGCCGTCAACGATATACTTTGATATTATTGCGGGCAGATAGACCTCTGCGTGGTTTATCTCGCCGTTGAGGACGCTCTCCTGTTTTTCCTGATCCCAGTCTGCGCCGAACTGCGTTACAGGCTGATACATTCTCGTGCCGTTCACGAAAAGCTCATACTCGGCAACGCACTCCCAGAGCACGGGGTTCGGGTTTACGGGATAGAGAGTCGGGTCGGGGTCTGTCCATGTGAGGAATCCGTCTTTCTCGGTGAACGTTGTTTCCCAGTCCGTACCCGCGACGCGTTCAAGCTCGTCAAAATCAACGCCGTCGCTTTCGGCAGCCTCAACTGTTTCCGTTTCGGTTACAGCCGCGGTATCCGTTTGTGCATCCTCGGCGCTTGCGGGAACGCTTACCGCGCTGAATGTCACGGTCAAAGCGCATAT
>CAMHBE010000036.1 GCA_946183095.1 uncultured Clostridia bacterium
TTCCGGAGGGTCACTGTGTTTATTTGCCTTTTACGCCTACTACCTTGACATTCACCTTGGATACGGTGATGCCGGTCATGCTCTGCACCGCGGACTTGACGTGCTCCTGAACCGAATGTGCCACATCTATGGCTTTATAGCTGATATCGGTGATTATGGAGATGCCGATGACTGCGGAATCCCCGTCCATTCTGACTTTGATAGGCGCGATGACCTTCTGCGACAGCGGAGCACCGCCGAGCACGGATACTTTTCCGTTGGACGAGCTTACCGCAACGCCCTCTGTTTCCGACACTGCCGCTTCCGCAATGCTGACGATAACGTTCGACGAGACTTTGAGCGCACCCGCGACATTGGATGAAGTGTTCTTTTCCATAGAGATACCTCCGAATTTAAGCAGTATGATACACATTACAATCTATTATACCACAAAAATTCAAAAAGTACAACTATTTTATTTCAACAATTGTAATATTTTCTGCAGGGACAGCAATTTCACCTAAAAGTGTGCTCTTTATTTGTGCAGCCTGTGCAGTATCGAGCCCCTGTGTCTTTACTACGATGTTGGCGGTATTGCTCGTGAGGTAGCAGAGAGCGTCGGAAAATCCCTGCGCTTTCAGGAGGTTCTCCACCCTGGTCTCCTTCTCTATGTAGCTGCTGACGGCGAGCACATCGTCGGATATGACCGCAAGCTCGTCGGGAGTGCTGTCACCGCCGTACCAGAAGCTCTGGAGCACCTCTATCGACTCATCGCGGCTTTTCTGCTTGTCGAGCCTTGCCTGCGCGAAGTATTCGTCCGACGAGGAGCTGCCGATATCCACGTTCTTGCCGTCCGCAGCCGCGTCCACGAAGCGTATCTCGCCGTAAGTCGCGGTCTGGGCGTTTTCGGGTTCCGAGGTCTTTACCTGCTGCGAGCTCGAATACAGGTAGTTCACATACACCGCCGCTCCGAGAAGCACCGCTAGTCCGGCGATGATGATCTGCTTTCTCCCGATGATAAGGTTCAGTCTTTTCTTGAATTTCATGTTGTTCCTCCGTAAGCCTGTAAGAATGATGTGTATTGTTGCACTCGGCACGGCGGGCAGTTACCTCGTCACGCTGATGTGCAGTGTGTTTATCCCGAACACGCCGGATACCGCATTCACCACCTTTTCTTTTACCGTGATGCTGTCTCCGCCGTCACATACCACTATCACTCCCCTCACTTCCGGCGCGGTAACGGATAACAGCATATCCGCGTTCTTGCCGTATTCGGTCTGCGCCGACGTGTCGAGCGTTACCATTACCCGAACATTGCCGACTCCCTCTATCTGACCGAGTATGGCGGTAAGGCGCTGTTCAAGCTCACGTTCGCAGTCAGCTATATCTGCCGCCGATACACCGCGCTGTTCGGTCGCAGCCTTTCCTGTGAACATACCGCCGAACGCTATCAGCAGTATAAGTGCGGCTCCGACGACGAGTATGATGCGCAGCCCCTTGTCTGTCTTCAGCAGTTCCTTTACTTCTCCAAAGCCTATAACAGCTTTCATTGCATTCTCCGTTCCATTTCAGCGGCTCTTTTCCGCGGTCACAGCGACATCCGTTCCTGTCATGCGTCTGACAAGAACGACAGCTCTTTTTGCATTCGCATCGTATTCGTCTGCGGTGAATACAAGCCTTACCTCACTAATAGATATGCAGTCCGTGTCCGAAATATTAACATCAATGTAGATTTTTTCGGGACGTATATCCTTTTCCGCAAGCCTTTCGCGTATCGTCTTACGAAGGTTCTCGGCAGTCTCGCGTGCCGTCATGCTCTTTATCTGCACCGTGTAGTCGTTGTATGCGCCGTCCGCCTGCGCTATGTCCGGCAGGTCGAGCCGGTCGTATGCCCCGCTCACCGCGCCGATGACCGTCAGCACAAAGAAACACGCGAGCAGCAGCTTCACTTGTGCGGCGAACTTGTCCGTCGGCGCAAAATACCGGTATATCGCCGTCAGCATCGACGCCGCGCATACCGAGAACAATACTTCATTCATACACACATTTCACCACGTTCACATTACTGCAACATGTGTACTCTTCATGTTCTGCAAAACGCCATGAGCATAGCGGATGAAATGACGATGAACAGCATGAAACAGCACAATGCCGCGTTTATCACCGCCATGACACCGCTGCCCGACCTTATCATCTTTCCCGTCTCCGCGCAGCCGAACAGGTCGCTCACCACTCCCGCCGCGAACAGGAAGAACCTGTAGCAGAGCGTTGCAATGACCGGCGGTGCCAGCACACATACAGCCGCGGCGATACCGAACCCGCCTACCCCGCTTTTGAGCACGGAGATGCTGCCCTTCACCGCCGCAAGGGCGTCGGATGCCGCACCGCCCACTATCGGAACGGACGATGACACCGTAAATTTCAGCGCCTTCATAGCGGCGTTGTCAGCGGACGCGGTGATGACAGTCTGTACCGAGAGGATCCCGAGAAACAGCGTCATTATCAGTCCCAGCCCCCATATAACGGCTTTCTTTATCCCCTCACCCAGCCGGTCAAGACCCATGTCACCGCCGACGCAGGACGCTGCCGATATGCCGAGAATACAGCTCGTGAGCGGTATCACCACCGCGGAGACTGCCCACGAAAGAAGCTGTATCGCACCGATCGTCACCGAGCTGTACACCGCCGCCGAGGTCGTATGCCCGCCCGCCGCCGTCACTCCCGCGACAACGGGTATGTACACGAGCATAAAGTCGGATGCCGCGCGGAACGCTGTCTTTGCCGTCTCCGTCACGACCGAGAGGCTGCCCGCCACAGTTACGGCGGCAACAGCTGATGTCACCAGAGTGTAGATGCCCGCAAGTTTCCCGCCCGATGCCGAACCGATGCTTTCGAGCAGCGCAGAAAGAAGTATCACCGCAAGCAGCGCGGCGAACATCCTGAGCGGTGCTCCCACGTTATCACGAAATGCGTTCATGATATCTTCCAATATGTCCGGGACACTTATGCTTTCCGCACCGCCTTCGGGAGTGACCCCTCTGTCGTCGAGTACCCGCGCGGCATCCTCCGGCAGCGCACCCCGAAGCTCGTCCGGCTCAAACAGCGCACAGCACGGGATGCAGAACACGATGACCGCCGCGATCACAGCGACTGCGGCAGCTGCACGATGAGCTATCCATTTCACATTATCAGTCCCTTAACTATACCGAGTAAGCTGCGGAACAGCGGTATCGCAAGCAGCAGCACCGCAGTCTTGCCGGCAAGCTCTATCTTTGATGCGATAGCGCCCTCGCCGCTGTCACGGCAGCTCTCCGCCGCAAGCTGTGTTATAAAGCACACAGCAAGCGCTTTTATAAGTATCGCGATGTTGCCGTTATCGGCTCCCGCAGCGTCCGACAGTTCCCCTATCAGCTCTGTTATCGGATATACCGCGGTCACAACGGCATACAGTATCAGCAGCGATGCCGCAGCAGATACGAACAGCCCGTATTCCGCACCGGAACGCCTGAGGACTGCCGCCAGAGCCGCCGCCGCAACACCTGTTCCGACTATCGCAGCTATGTTCATACTTCTCTAAATACTGAAAACTTCCCTTATCGTATCAAACAGAGTGCTTATCTCGCCTATCAGCATCATAAGCACCACAACAACTCCCGCTATCGTCGTCATCATCGCCTGTTCGTCCCTGCCGGAACGTTTAAGCAGCATATCCAGCACAGCGACGATGATACCGACACCGGCGATCCTGAAGATAAGATCCACATTCATATCATCACATCAAATCATAATTATTCCCGCTCCGATGCCGCAGAGCACCCAGACTTTCAGCACTGCACCCGACTTTGCGGACACGTCACGTTCGGCGGCTTCAAGCTCCCTGCCGAGCATTGCCGCGCCGAGGGTGAGCATCGACACCTGACCGTCGGTGTCCGTCTCTCCGAGCTTGCAGCCTATGTCCGTGAGGATGCGCCGGTCTGAGTCGGTCAGAAAGAACGCAGTCCGCGCGGCTTCACACCACGCTTCATTGGATGTGCTGCCCTTTTGCAGCTCCGATGCTGTGCGCTGCACGAAAAAGCACCCCGTATATGAGCCTTCCTCCGACAGCGACAGCAGCAGTTCCCGCATCTTCACCGAACTGTAGCGTATCTTTGCCGACATCTCATCCAGCAGCGACAGGACTGAGCGGAGCTGTTCGCACCTTTTTTTCGGCATTGCCGATAATACGGCTCCCGCAGCGGTACAGATCGCTGCTGTTCCCGCAGCCGCCAATATCCTCAGCATCGTTCACCCTCCAAAGACCTTTGACATTGCCTATCTCCGAACCGCACCCCAGCAGCGCTATATAATTCACGGCTCCCGACGATACCAGCGTGCGCACGGCAGCATTGCAGGCAGCTTCACACATATCACCGCAATGGGCGGAAAGTATCATTTTTACGCCCTTCCCCGCCTGTTCCGCAAGTGCGCGGTATTCCCCGCCCACCTCGTCGCAGATAAGGTATTCGGGCGACATAAGTCTCACCGCCCGCATGATGCCCTCGGCTTTCGGGAACATATCCAGCACATCGCAGTTGAGCCCGACATCGTTCTGCGGGACACCGTTGTACATCGCGGCTATCTCTCCGTTCTCGTCTATCACCGATGTCCGCGCGAATGCGGAGATAAGTCTTGCAAGATCCCGCAGCATGGTGGTCTTTGCGCTCATGGGCGCACCCAGCAGCAGCAGTCCCCGCAGGTCACGCTCGAAAACTGTAAGGCTCATCAGCTTTTCCGCTATCCCCTTGTGTTCGGCTGCAATGCGCAGGTTCACCGACGATATATCGCGCAGTGCGGTAAGCTCTCCTCCGCGCATCAGCGCTGTACCGGTAAATCCCGCTCTGTGACCGCCTTTGAGCGTTATCCTGCCCTCCGCGAGTTCACGTTCACGGCTGTACAGCGAGTAGTCGCAGAAAAACTTCACACACTTGTGTATATCCTCGCCCGAAGCGTTCGTTTCGCGGCACACATAGCGCTCCGACGGCGTTTCCACCACCACCGGTCTGCCCGCTCTTATCCTTATCTCGCAGGCATTCTCCGCTATATGCGCCGGAACGTTCTGCAATGCGTTCGCGAATGGCGGCAGCAGCGCCGTCGCCTCATAAAACCTTGCTCTCTCGTTCAATCTTTTCACACTCCTGTCCGTCTGCGATATCACGATACCGCCTATGTTCTATTGTATTCACCCCCGGACAAGATTAGAACGTTCCGTATCCATAAAAAAAGCCGCCCTGCATTCCTGCAAGACGGCTCAGCGTATCATAAAGTAGGTGCAGCGGCGCGTTCGCGCTGTCCTTCCGGACAGGACCAGAGCTGCGCGCTCTGGACTTGCGGCAGCCTAACGCTGCACCGAAATGGTAAAGAATGTCTTAGACAGACTGAAACCTTCATGCAATTTACAAGACGACTCGATATATCACGTTTCTTCGATGATAATGGAGTAGTTCTTCGTTTCTCCCGGGGCGGCGGTCTGTATGCCGCGCTTCTTCGCGAACTCCCCGGTATCGGTGTCGTAGTCGTCGCATCCGCACCACGGCTCGATGCAGACGAAGGGTGCGTTCTTGTGGTCGGGTGTCCACACGCCGAGCGTCTCAAATCCGCTCCACGTCAGCTTCACGCCCCTGCCCGTCCTGCACGAAACGAGCGAGACGGACTTCGACTTTATGGTGTCGAAATACACACAGTCGTTGTCGAAAAGGCTGTATTCGAGCGCGAACTCCCGCGAATCGGTGAGCCTGTTCACACGGTCGCTGTCTCCCCACATACGGGTCTGCAAATTCATCACGGGGCTGTTTACCGTCTCCGGCTGCTCGAATACCAGTTTGTAGTCGGTGAACCGGGAACCGTCCTCGTTCGGGCAGGCAAACGCCGGATGCGCACCGATACAGTACGGCATCCCGGTATCGCTGTCGTTGCGAACGGAATAGTCCATGTGCAGTTTCCCGCCGGTGAGGGTATATTTCAGCGTCAACTCAAAGTCAAACGGGAATGACTGCTTCGTGTTCTCGTTCGAGCAAAATGTGAACGATGCGGAACCGTCGGCGGTCTGCTTTACGGAAAAATCGTTGTCGCGGGCAAACCCGTGCTTTGTGATAGCATATTCCCGCCCGTTAATGAGCGTTCTGCCGCCGCGGAGATTGCCTATCATCGGGAAGAGTATCGGCGAGGATTTCCCCCAGAACGCGGGGTCGGCGCGCCACATCAGTTCCCTGCCGGAAAGGTTCAGCGAGCGCAGTTCCGCGCCCTTGCAAAGTATGCCGGCACTCGATATGCCGTCTTTAAGGATGATATCCATGTTCTTCTCCTATCCGCTTTGTTTACTGCATTTCCGCGTCCTTAGCGTGCTGTGCGTCCATGTCGAGCTTTGCGGCGAGAACCTGCTCGGGAAGGTTCTTTTCGGTTCCCTCGAACGTCGGCAGCTCCGACCATGTTATAATGGTATCGGATGACATGACTTTCTTCAGGAAGTCCGAGGTCACACGCTCCTCATTCAGACGCGGTATGCCGATGACCGTCGAGCCTTTGTAGATGAAATCGTAGTTCCACGGCATATAGTAGAGCCAGTTGACGGTACCGAGTTCTTTTGCAAGCTCGTCGGGGTCGGGGATGTAGCCGCACTCCGTCAGTGCCAGCATCTTTCCCTCGTCGGTGTAACCTGCCAGCTTCTTGTAGTCTCCATCAAGCACGCTGTGGTCTTCCGACGACGGGTAAACGTCGATACCCGCGATGTCGTAGGTGTTGGGATGCACGTTAAGGTGCTTGTTCTGACCGTTCCACACCCAGATAAGGTTAGAGAGCTTGTGGTAATTTTCGAGCCTGTCGTAGATCATATACCAGAGCTTCTGATAGAGCTGCTTCTCGACAAATTCCTTATCCTTCATGCCCCACCAGAACCACTTTCCGCTTGCCTCGTGAAGCGGTCTCCACAGCACCGGCACTCCAGCGTCTTCGAGACGTTTCAGCTCACCCGCGATAAGGTCGATATCGTGAACGGCGACTTCGTACTCCTTTGTTCCGGGAGTTACAGCCTTTTCGATGTCGAAGGTGGTGTAGGGATTGCCCGCACCCTCGGTGTAGAAGGCTTCGGCGGTGTTTTCGGGGTCGTCGATATTGCAGGGAACGTTCCAGTGCCAGCAGAACATTACGATCCCGCCCGACTTCGTATGCCAGTCTATCGCCATTTGCGTCCAGTCCGAGCCGTCACCGTTCGGAGTAGTCTTGAAGATGAAGTCGAAGCCTTTCATTGCGGGCAGGTCTTCGGTGTGGTAGTAATACGCGATGTCCTCTTTGTCGTATCTGTCACCGAGCATCTGTCCGGAGAACACTTTCTTGCCGTAGTTCTCTTTCAGATACTGATAGAGGGCAACTGTCTCGGGGTTTGAGTTTTCCGAAACGGGATGATCCGGGCTGACGGTCTTTGCGTCGAGCTGTGCGAGCAGTGCGTCAAAGTCTGTCTCGTATGCAAGCGCCGCTTCCATATCCAATCCGTCGCCGGAAACTTCCTGCGCTCCCGCATCATCGGGAGCAGCCGTCGTCGTATCGGCAGCGGATACAGGCTGCGGATCTGTCTGAGCGGGTGCGGCGGACGTGACGTTCCCGCTGTCCTGCTTTGAACAGCCCGCCGCAGCGGAAATGCACACAGCGGCAGCAAGCAGCAGCGCAATGGTTTTGTTTTTCATGGGGTACCTCCTATATGAAAAAAGGGTAGTCTTTAAGGAAAAGGTTGATGATGTGCGTAATATAAAAGGACGGCTTTGTGAGGAACCTGTCCCGCATCTCCTTCGCCTTTGCTTCATCCGGCGCGTACAGCTTCATCTCGAAAAGTGTTTCGCCGGTAAGTTCGTTGAGAAACCTGATGTTCAGGTCGTAGCGGTTTCGTGAACGGTCGCGCGTTATATCGCATCTCACGGAACGTTCGCGGTCTTTCTGCGAGAGTATCTCCCTCCCGACAGTGAGCGTCTGCTGCTTTATCTCGTCGTCGAGCACCGACGAAAGGTCTTCGGCGATGCGCTCACCCTCGGTAAGAAGGGAATACACCGTTTCGCCCGTCGTCTCGTCACGCTTTGCGTCGATCAGCCCCTTCTGCCGCATGAACTCAACGTCGCTCATGACCTGAAAGTAGCTCGACTGCACAGCCGACAGGATTATTGCGCCTATAACGCTCTCCGGCAGTTCGCCGAAATGTTTCAGTATATAACAGAAGTACACGCACGAATCCACGCGGTACTCGTTTTCTATCTGTGGTATATCCATGTCACAGCTCCTCTGTAATGCAGTGGTACTGCACATTCGCACCGGAGACCCGGTCAGATAAGATACGAGAGCACCGCGATATTCGCCGCGGCTTCGACCACCGGAACGGCTCGCGGCACGATGCACGCGTCATGCCGTCCCTTTATGACAAGCTCCGTATTCTCTTTTCTGATGATATCGACGGTCTTCTGCGGCTTCGCAATGGACGGTGTCGGGCGTACCGCGGCGGTGAAGATAACCGGCATACCGCTCGAAATGCCGCCGTAGATACCGCCGTTGTTGTTGGTGCGTGTCTTTACGATATCGTTCTCGATGTACATTTCATCGTTTGCTTCGGAGCCGCGCATCTCCGCAAATCCGAAGCCCTTGCCGAATGCGACCGCCTTGACTGCGGGAATACCGAACACAGCCTGCGAGATGCGGTTTTCCAGCCCGTCGAACATCGGCGAACCTACGCCCGCGGGAAGTCCCGTCACCGCACACTCTATGATACCGCCGACGGAATCCAGCTCCGACGCGGCTTTCAGCACACGTTCGCGCATCTCTTCCGCGCGGCTCTCGTTGATCACGGGCATTTCCCGTGACTTGATGTCCTTCATGAGACGGGCGGGGATATCGAGTTCATCAAAAAAGTCGTCATATACCCCATCAACAGCAAGGATATGCGCACAGCTCTCTATCCCATAGCGTTCGAGCACCTGCCCGCAGACAGCTCCCGCGAAAACAAGCGGAGCCGTGAGCCTGCCGGAAAAGTGACCGCCGCCGCGCGGGTCATTCGCGCCTTCATAGCGCACCGAGCCGGTGTAATCGGCATGACCGGGACGTGCGGCAGACGAGATGTTGTCGTAGTCCTGTGAACGGGTGTCGGTGTTTCGTATCAGCGCGGCAAGCGGAGTTCCCGTAGTCCTGCCGCGGTAAAAGCCCGACAGTATCTCCGGGATGTCGGCTTCGCTGCGCCTTGTGCTCATGCCGTCCTTCTTCGGGGCACGCCTTGCCATGAACTCCGCTATCCTGCCGGTGTCCAGCTCAATGCCGGAGGGAAGTCCGTCTATGACGCAGCCTATGCCCGCGCCGTGGGATTCGCCGAATATCGAGACTGACAGTTCGCCAAATTTAAGTCCGGATGACATCGCATTTACCTCCGAGGGTCGAAAGATCTTTGAAAAAGTCGGGATATGATTTTGAAACGCACTCCGCGCCGTGTATCACCACATTTCCCGTGCAGCGCTGTGACGCTATCGCGAGGGACATTGCGATGCGGTGGTCGTTGTATGTTTCGCACTCGCCGCCGTGGAGTTCCCGCACTCCACGGACTGTGAGAAAGTCCGCACCGGCTTCTACCCTGCCGCCGAGCCTGTTCAGCTCCGAGGATATCGCCGCAAGACGGTCGCTTTCCTTTATGCGGAGTCTGCCGCAGCCGATGATGTGGGAAGTTCCCTCCGCGAAGCACGCGAGCACGGTGAGTATCGGCACAAGGTCGGGGATATCCGTCGCATCGACAGTGAACGCCTTTCCGCCGCCGTTCCCGAACTCCCGCACTAAATCGAGTATCGCGCGGTCGCCCTGTGCGCTGTTTTCGTTTAAGTTGCAGGGGTCGGTGTTCCCGCCTATTGCGTTTGCGACAAGAAAGAACGCCGCTTGTGACATATCCGCTTCGACGGTGTATTCCCGCGCGCAGAAAGAGCTTCCCGCGGGAACGGTGAAACGGTCTTGTCCGATATCGACAGTAACTCCGAATGCCCGCATAACATCGGCTGTGAGCAGCGCATAGGGGCGGGATTGCAGCTCCGAGGTAAGGCGTATCACACATTCCTCGCCGATAAGCGGCAGAGCCAGCATATATCCGGTAATGAACTGCGACGAGATATCTCCCGTGACGGGAAATTCCCCGCCGGTGAGCTTCCCGCGCATGATGTAAGGCATTTTTGACGAAACAAAATCAACGCCGTGCTTCGGAAACTCCTCAAGGTACGGCGTTATGGGGCGGTTCGGGAGATTTGCCGAGCCGCGCAGTGTCGTCTCAGCGCCGAGAGCGGCTGCGACGGGTATCATAAAACGCAGTGTCGAACCGCTTTCACGGCAGTCTATATCGGCTTTCGCGGCGGGTGCGGCAATGCCTGTCACCTTCATGTCGGCACCGCTGCGGGTGATCTTAGCGCCAAGCGCCGTCAGAGCATCGGCGGTCGCACGGGTGTCGTCATAGAAGGTGTCGGAGGAATAGAGACTGCCGATTCTCAGAGGTGTGCCGAGTTCATCGGCGGTATCCTTTGCGGCGAAAAGCATCTCATAGCTGCATA
>CAMHBE010000037.1 GCA_946183095.1 uncultured Clostridia bacterium
CCGGGACTGCTCTCGTCTTTTTTATTTTACCATACTGTGTAAATTTTGTCAAGGAGCGCATTCCCGCTCATATACTATTTAATGTATAACGTCTCAGCCCCCTTTGCCGAGGGGGTCTTTTTATACACAAAATGCGGCTATGCCCGAAACGCGCCCAAGGCACGCATCACAGCACAGCCGCACAATGTTGACCTTTTTTATTACTCTTCCGCTCCTGCGTCTTCCCAGTTGTGCCACACGTTCTGAACATCGTCATTGTCGTCCAGAGCATCGAGCAGCAGTCCCATTTTTTTGATATGCTCCTCGTCGGTAAGAGTGGTATAGGTAGAGGGTATCTTCGCGGGTTCTGCGGAAAGCACGGTATATCCCATATCGCCGAGAGCCTTGCCGACATCAGCAACAGTATTCGGATCGGTGGTGATCTCTACGCAGCCGTCCTCAAACGTGAAATCCTCACCGCCTGCTTCAAGTATGTCCTCCATTGCCTTATCTTCGTCGATATCTTCATCCTCGTTATCGAGAACAACTACACCTTTTGTGGTGAACATGAACGATACACAGCCGGACGTGCCGAGATTGCCGCCGAACTTGTCAAAATAGTGACGGATCTCGCCGGCGGTACGGTTTCTGTTATCGGTAAGGCATTCTACTATTACAGCAACGCCGTTGGGACCGTATCCCTCATATACGCAGTCCTCGTAGTTCGTCTTTTCGCCGTCGCCGCTGACTTTCTTGATAAGGCGGTCAATGTTGTCGTTGGGGATATTGTTGGATTTTGCTTTCTGGATGAGCTGTGCGAGTTTTGAGTTGCTCGACGGATCCCCGCCGCCCTCACGCACCGCAACAGCGATCTCACGGCTTATCTTTGTAAAGACCTTTGCTCTTGCGCCGTCCTTCTCACCTTTTTTTCTCTTGATAGTGCTCCATTTGGAATGTCCTGACATAAGTTATCTTCCTCCGTTTTGTTTTTTCGTTATTTTTGCAGCAGCTCACGGTATCTCATTATTGTATCATAGTTTTTCCAATACATATAGTAGCCGTCCATGAAATGCTGAATATCGTCTATCCTTATCCTGAACTTGTCCTCACGCACCGCGAAGCTGTTCAGGACTGTTCCGGGCGCTTCAAAATACATAGCGTACTCCGGGAACATAAAGTAGTTCAGACCGTATGACGCACGCTTCACGACAGCATCCACAAGACGCTTTGCGCGGAAACTCTCCAGCGCTTCGCATTGTATACCCTTGTCGCAAAGTCTCGCGTACATCTCGAATGCCGCATTCACAGCTTCTGCGGGAGTATGCAGTCCGGCGGGAGTGTTGTACACTTTCAGCGAATAATCGTCGCTGTCTATGTTTTTCAGCCCGAACTCGTAGTAGCTCAGATCGTCACAGTATTTTGTAAGTTCGTTGAAGGTATATGCCATCCAATGACTGTGCTCGGATTCATAGCCCTTTGATAAAAAGTAGTTCGCGGCACGTCTTGCGGATGTAAGATACCGCGAGTCATCTGTAAGCCCGTATGCCTTGCACAGACCGTATGCGGCTTCACCGTCATAGTATATGATGATGAAATCCTGCGTCACGGCGTAAGTCCTACTGTCCAGCTCATGCACGAAACTTCCGTCGAACTTCTGCATAGAAAGTATGCCGTTCGCAAGCGCCGTTATCACATTGTTGTATTTCGAGGAACCCGTCACTTCCGCGTAAGTCGTGTACGCAAGCAGCGCAAGCCCGTTGCCGCCGAGACATAATCTGTTGATATCCCGGACATAAGCCGTTGACTTATCCTTATATATGGTAAACTTCGACAGATACGAGAATGCACGTTCAATTACGGGTATCAGCGCTTCGTCGCCGCACATCTCATACTGCATAGTAAGACTCCACACAGTACCGCAGTGCCTTACAATATTATAACCCTCCAGCGGCTCGTTGTCAATAGGATAATATCCATAAACAAATTTTCCGTCGCTGCCGCAAAGTGAACTTAAATACGCCGAATTCTTCTGTGCGAGCGTTTCGAGCATCTTTCTGCCGAT
The DNA here is from genome assembly GCA_946183095.1 of uncultured Clostridia bacterium. Classification (GTDB taxonomy): domain Bacteria; phylum Bacillota; class Clostridia; order Oscillospirales; family Ruminococcaceae; genus Ruminiclostridium_E. The sequence continues at coordinate 2,042 of CAMHBE010000037.1, forward strand.
CTCTGCATCCCTTCGCCCCACATCACCGTATGTACCGTTTGTCAGCTTATACGCGTAAGAGTTGTTCTCCGCGAAATACCCCTGCATCTTCAGCAGGTACAGTTTACCCGGTATGCTCGCGAGCTTCTTTTTTCCCATTCTCGAAAGCTCCGCATTCACCTTTGTGAGATCAAGCCGCCCGGTGGTATAGTCGAGCATCCCGCGGCTGTTTATCTGCGCTTCGAGCAATGCCGTACCGCAATAGCTGTTGAAAGCCACCGCTTCCCTCATGCTGTCCTGTTTCGCATCCTTGTATGTCTCCGCAAATTCCGGATAAGTGATCTCCCTGCATGATACCGCGATATCGAGTTTAAGCCACTTCGGCGTTATCCCGGACTTTACCGCTCTTGAAAACGCATTGTTCACCGCCGTCGGGATATCCTTCGCCTGCGAGCTGTACACCTTCGCCCTCGTATTCCCGTCTGAAACGGAGAAAAACACCACCGCGCGTCCCATTTCCTTTACCGCGTCAAGCGTCTCAGTGTCCTTCATCAGCATATCCGTGAGCAGATGACCCCTCGCGAGGTACAGGCTTCCGCGTGCGTGGGCGGCATTCGCGGGAACAGACAATATCCCCGAAAACGCGATCACCGCGATCAGAAACACCGCTGTCAGCTTTCTAAACATCATTTACTTTCTCTCCCTTCGAGCAATGCACCGAACAATTCCTCCATGCGCTCATCGGCACCTGTCAGCGACAGGTACCCGAACAGCGCTTCAACACCCGTCGCCTTATGATATTCGGCGGGGTCGCTGGACTTCGGAGCGGTTATGCCGGTGGAATTCCGACCTCTGCGCAGAATGTCCGCTTCATCTTCGTCAAGCATCGGTCGGAGCAGCTCGAACGCCTTCGCCTGAAATGACGCTCTTACATATCCCACCGACATCTCGTGCAATGCCGCAGAAGGTCTGTCGCCCTGCTCCACAAGCATCCTGCGGACAAGCTGCGAATAAACGCTGTCGCCGTAAAATGCAAGTGCGCCGGGGCTCAGCCGCTTTGCTTCGGTTTTCGACAATATCTTCATAAGTCTCCTTCTGTCCGCGTCAGTTCACGAAATCGAACTCAAAGTCAAATATCGAGACAGTATCGTTCTCTTCTATCCCCGCGCCGATCAGCGCGTCAATTATACCGCTGTACCGCAGCACCCTCTGGAAATACTGCAAACTCTCGTAGTCATCCATGTTCACTGTCGAAAGTATGGGCGCGAGCCACGGCGCATCGACCGAGTAGAAGTGTTCGTCCTCCTTCTTCACCGAGAACGAGTGTTTCTGTTTCGCCTGTTCCTCAAGCTCCTCGAATGTCAGCGGCATCGGCTCATACCGCGTTATCGGCGGCAGCTTCTCCAGCTCGCCCGCTATCGCCGCAACAAGCTCTTTCGTTCCCTTTGCGGACGCTGCCGATATCACGAAGAACGGCAGATCTTTCTCCTCTATGAACGCCCTGAACTCCTCTATCTGTTCTTCGGTCGCTATATCGCTCTTGTTCGCCGCAACTATCTGCGGTCTTTCGGCAAGTTCCTGCGAAAAATTAGCAAGTTCGTAATTTATCTTCTCAAAGTCTTCTTTAGGGTCACGTCCCTCGCTGCCCGCAACATCCACAACGTGTACGATCAGCCTGCAACGCTCGACGTGCCGCAGGAAAGCGTGTCCAAGTCCCACGCCCTCGCTTGCGCCCTCTATAAGCCCCGGTATGTCCGCCATAACGAACGATCTCTCGTCATATTTCACCACACCGAGCACAGGGGTTATCGTCGTGAAATGGTAGTTTGCTATCTCCGGCTTTGCGGCGCTCACAACACTTATCAGGCTCGACTTGCCCACGTTTGGAAATCCCACGAGCCCCACGTCCGCAAGCAGCTTCAGTTCCAGCGTCACATCATACTGCTCGCCGGGGTAGCCGGGTTTCGCAAAGCGCGGTATCTGCCGCGTCGGTGTCGCGAAATTCATGTTACCCTTTCCGCCTTTGCCGCCTTTTGCAACTATCACAGGCTCATCTCCCGAAATATCCGCGATGATGCGCCCCGTTTCCGAGTCTTTTACCACGGTACCGCGCGGTACTTTTATAACCGTATCGGCGCCGGACTTTCCCGAACTTCTTTTAGAACCGCCGGGAGCGCCGTTCTGTGCCGCGTACTTTTTCTTGTATCTGAAATCTATCAGCGTGGAGAGACTGTCATCCGCCTGAAACACCACATCGCCGCCCTTGCCGCCGTTACCGCCGTCGGGACCTCCCGAAGCGACGTACTTCTCGCGGTGGAACGATACGGCGCCGTTGCCGCCGTCTCCCGCCTTTATCGTTATCTTGACTATATCAACAAACATAACTTATCTCATCTGCCTTTCCAATAATAAGGGGCACCTCTAAAAACCTCTTGCCGCCCATTCGCACCGCCCTTTAGCCGTCATATTGCACAGAAATTTCTTGAAATACGCCAGTATTCCTGCAAAATTTCTGTACAATCTGCCGACTAAATGCCGGCACGCCTGAACGACAATAGGTTTTTAGAGGAGCCCTAAGGTGTGGTGCAAAGCACAGTACGCCGCCCGTTCCTCTTTTGCGTTCCCGTGAACGTTTCTGATAACTTCTCGTATAATCCGCAGCGGATATTACCGGAACTTTGTCTTTTTCTGTTCTGCCGCCGACTTGTCTATATAGTGGTATTCATCCTCGTTCACAAGTCCTATGCGCTCTCTGATGATATTGAACGGGGTCTCGCGAATGCCGTTCGCCTTCGATATCCCCGTATGAATAAACCGGAAATACAGATCCCCGCCCTTTGTCTTTACTGTTATATCGAAACATTTCGGGGCGAATATGAACGACCACTCTTCGTATGTCACGCCGGTAACATCCTCGTAGTTCAGTTTTACTACACGGTGCATCTTTTCCGGATAGGTGATGATAAACTTTTCTTCATCGGCGCGGAAACTGTATTCCTGCCCCATTCGCATAGTCGCCACTATTATCAGAAAAACAATGATCGCTATTACCAGCAGTATAATACCGAACGCGATACCCGATATGGCGAATCCGAGATTTGCTATACTTTGTCCTGCCGGACTGCCGCCTACCGGCTTGAAAATGATATCCCACAGCGCTTCGCTGAACAGCGACGAAAAGTCGCCGATATTTACCGCAACAAATGTCACGCTTATTATGATAAGTACGATCAGAACGCCTATGGCTGTCATCCCGCCTATCACTATGGAACGTGTATTCTTGTAAGCGCACCTGAACTTACCGGAGGTACTGAACCCGAACCTGTCGTTCACTTTTCCGAATGATGTGTACATTTCATTCTCCTCGCATTACATACAGTCAACATCTGCTGCCGATATACTTTTCGTTGACCCGCGATCATTGCCGCATCGTATATTTTCAAGAAATAATACAGCCAGACATATCTGCCGCTGCTATGACCTGTTCATATCTATACAAAATAAGGACGGAATTTCTCCCGTCCTTAATTTTCATGCTGCCGATCATTCAGCAGGGTAAACGCTTACCTGCTTGCGATCCTTACCAAGACGCTCGAACTTTACCTTGCCGTCGATCTTTGCGAACAATGTATCATCCGAACCTCTGCCCACGTTCTTACCGGGGTGGATATGTGTTCCTCTCTGTCTGTAGAGGATGTTGCCGGCGAGAACGAACTGACCGTCTGCGCGCTTTGCACCGAGACGCTGTGCGTTGGAATCTCTGCCGTTCTTAGTTGAACCCATACCTTTTTTATGGGCGAAATACTGCATACTGATAATAAGCATATTTATCTTCCTTTCCGAGCCGAAACCTCTCTTACGGTTACTTTGATCTTGCCCTTGCTGTCTTTTGCAAGAATATCCATGTGGTTATAAAGCGAAGCGACGACCTGTTTTGCCGCTATGGACATAGCAGAATCGGGATCTTTCAGCACGAGCATTATTCTGTTTCCCTGATCTTTAACGTCTGCCTTGCAGTAGAGATAATCGGTAATGGTATTGGCGGTGAGCATGACAGCGGAGGAAACGGAAGCGCAGACGATGTCGCGCCCGAATACGCCGGAATCAGCATGACCGGAGACCGAAAATCCTACCAGAGCCCCGTTATAATTCAGAAATTCCGCTTCTATCATAGCGATCACGCATTGATAGCTTCGATCTTTACCTTGCTGTAGGGCTGTCTGTGACCCTTAGCGACCTTCTCGCCCTTCTTGGGTTTGTAGGTGAACACTCTGATCTTCTTACCGAGACCGTTCTTTACAAGGGTAGCCTTAACGGATGCACCCTTTACATAAGGAGTTCCTGCGGTGATGGAACCGTCATTTCCGACGAGCAGCACCTTATCGAAAGTGATGCTTCCCTCTTCGGCGCCGAGCTTCTCAACGAAGATCTCATCGCCTTCCTTGACCTGATACTGTTTACCGCCAGTTTCGATTATTGCGTACATTTTATACCTCGTTTCCGAACTCGCTGCATCGGGCGCTGTCAACTCTTATGACAGACTTAAAAAAGCCACATCGCACGCGGTTATATTATTTTAGCACACGATCCGCTTTTTGTCAAGTGCTTTTTCTCGTTTTATGCAATTTTTTCGCGGTCAAAAAATCCGGTGTGTCAATAAAGCAGGTGCAGCGGCGCGTTCGCGCTGTCCTTCCGGACAGGACCAGAGCTGCGCGCTCTGGACTTGCGGCAGCCTGACGCTGCACCGAAATGATATTGAATCCAAATAAAGGGCTCCTCTAAAAACCTATTGTCGTTCAGGCGTGCCGACAATAAATCGTGTCAGCCTTTTTGCGCCGCGTCCTGCGGCGTTTGAGCTGACACATTGATGCCTCCTGCATCAGTCGGCAGATTGTACAAATTTTTCGCAGAGCGTTTGTTTTCAAACGCCGCATACATGTCGTATGTCAAGGAAAATCTGTGCAATATGACGGCTTTAGGGCGATACGAATGGGCGGCAAGAGGTTTTTAGAGGTGCCCTCAAGTTGTTAAGATCATTATATCATGAAATTACCGATATTGCAATAGAGCGGACAAAAATATCTCCGGTATTCTTTCAGAAGATACCGGAGATGTGATCTGTCAAAATAGCTGTATTTGGAATTCAATTGCGCCCCTGCACCTGCTTTATTGACACGCTGGATCTCCTTTATGCAAGAACGCTGTTCATTGCGGACTGTATCTCTTCGTCGCTGATACCCTGTCCGATGAATACTATCCTGTTGAGACGGTCGCCGTATTCCTTGTTCCAGCCTTCCGCTATCTCGGGATATTCCGCGAGCACCTTGCGCTGTTCGTCCTGCGGCATTGCCGCTACCCACTTGCTTGCAGCCTGAAGTGTGAGCTGCTTTCCGCACTGCTCGAAAATGCACATATACTCGGGCATTTCGTCGAACCACACAAAGCCCTTCGAGCGAATGACTTTTCTGCCGATCTCGGGCATCACTTTCTCGAACTTGCTTTTGGAGAGCGGCTTTACATTGCTGAATACACAGGTGTTTATGCCGTATTCGAGAGCTTCGCCTTCGCCGTGATCGTGGTCATGGTGGTGGTGATGACCGTGCTCGTGGTCGTGATCGTCACGGTCATCATGGTCGTGGTGTTCATGCTCGTCATCGTCATCATCATCGTGATGTCCGTTTTCCTCGGCTTCCATTGCACGCGCCCAGCCTGCACTGCGGTAAACGGCGTTGATATCGAACTTGTTGGTATCGACTATCGACTTTATGTCTATCTTGCAGTGGTCGGACTCCATGATCTCTGCACCGGGGTTGAGAGCCTTTACAACAGCGATTATCTGCTTTTTCTGTTCCTCGGTGATAAGGTCGGTCTTGTTGAGAAGTACGACATTGCAGAATTCTATCTGCTGGATGAGCAGCGAATCGAGGTCTTCCTCTTCCTCGTCTTCATCGTCGTTATCTTCATCGTGGTCATGGTCGGTGAAATGCTCGCCGCACTCGAATTCGTCGGCAAGTCTGAAAGCGTCGGTAACTGTTATAACGCTGTCAAGTCTGCACTGAACGGGTGTGCGCTGCTCGGCAAGAGCCTGCGAAACCGCTTCAACTGTTTCGGCGATAGGCTGGGGTTCACAGATGCCGCTCGCTTCGATAACGATGTAGTCGCACTTGTTTTTGCGCAGCAGGGTAGTGAGCTGCTCGATAAGGTCGGGCTGGAGCGTGCAGCAGATACAGCCGTTCGACAATGCTACGACATCGTTCTGGTCTTTTTCGATGTAGCCGCCCTTTGAAACGAGCTCCGCGTCGATGTTTATTTCTCCGATATCGTTCACTATGACTGCGATCTTGTGACCCTGCGGTTCACGAAGGATGTTGTTGAGCAGGGTGGTCTTGCCGGCTCCGAGAAAGCCCGCAAGTATAGTTACGGGTACTGTTTTCTGTTTCATTTATGGTGCACCTCTTTGCAATATTTTTTATATTGTAATATAATACCACATTTTTTTGCATTTGTCAAGTTGCACTTTGCTAACATCATGAATTCTTGTCGTAAGATTTAACGAGCTGTGCAAATTCCGCCTTGTATTCGTCATAAGCGATATCGCGACCCGAAATGAGCGAAAGTACGGAATCCTTGTCAGCGGTGCCTTTGTATTGGCTGTCACGCAGCAGCATACCGAATTCGGCAACTGCCGACGCGAATGCCATATCGTCGGACATTGAGGATGAGTATGCGCTGTCCGTAACAGGGTAGGAGAGGAGCTTGCTTTCATCTCCGTCCGGTTCCTTGTAACGTACCGATACGGTGAGCAGTTCACCGTTCTCTGTGCCGAGAGCCGCTGCGTCGGAATATTTCAGTCCCGATGATGCAAATTCCATCTCACTGTTGGTGTCGGCTATCTCATACAGCGCAGTCACCGTATGACCCGCACCTATCTCGCCGGCATCCTTCTTATCATCCGAAAAATCCTCCGCAGAAAGCGCTCTGTTTTCATATCCTATTAGCCGATAGCCCTTTATGTATGCTGGGTTGAATTCCACTTGTATCTTTACGTCTTTTGCAACTGTTACAAGCGTGCCGCCCATTTCCTCAACAAGAACTTTTCTTGCTTCATGTTCGCTGTCAATGTAGGAATACATACCGTTGCCGTTATCGGCGAGAGTCTCCATTTTGTTGTCCTTGATGTTTCCTGTTCCGAAGCCGAGAACAGACAGAAATACGCCGCTCTCACGCTTTTTTGTAACCAGCTCTTTCAGTTCGGCTTCGCTGGATATACCTACGTTAAGGTCGCCGTCCGTTGCGAGGATTATACGGTTGTTACCGTCCGCGATATAGTATTTTTCCGCGATCTCATACGCACGCAGTATTCCCGCCGAGCCTGCCGTTGAACCTCCCGCTTCAAGGGAATTTATAGCGTCAAGTATCCTCTGACTGTCGTTTCCGTCCGCACCTTCGAGAACAACTTTGTCGCTGCCCGCATAGGTGACGATGGATATCCTGTCCTGTGGTGTGAGCTGCTCGGTCAGTATGGAAAATGACTTCTGCACCAATGGCAGCTTGTCGTAAGAGTACATCGAACCGCTCACGTCGATAAGGAACACAAGGTTCATAGGACAGCGCTGCGAAAGGTCGATGTCCTCTGCTTTCAGCCCTATCCTCAGCAGCTTTGTATCGCTGTTCCACGGGCAGTCCGTCATTTCCGTGTTCACCGAGAATGGCTCACCGGGCTTCGGATCCGGATAGTCATAATTGAAGTAGTTTATCATTTCTTCTATACGCACCGCATCGGCGGGTATTCTCTGACCGTTGTTTATCATGCGTCTTATGTTGGTGTATGATGCTGTGTCAACATCTATCGAGAATGTTGAGAGCGGATCCGATACCGCGCTCATAAATGTGTTCTCGGTTATCGCACTGTATTCCTCCGTGTTGAAGTCCTGTATTTTTTCTGCATTGATCTGCTGTACATCATACGCAGTGTCTGCCATGGCAATGTTGTTTTCATACATTGCCCCCTGTGTGGTCATTGCTGAATGTCCGCCGCCGCATCCCGCAAGAGATAACGATGCTGTGAGTATTGCCGCTGTTATTATAATTCTTTTATTTTTCATGCTTATCGCTCCTTTTTGCCCGTTTGCCGGGTTTTTCCATATTATACCATAAAGACCCGGCAATTGCAATTACAAAGCGGTTACAATGTGATTACAGAACGTTTACGATATGGTTACAATGTGGTAACAAAAGCGTTTCCGGCTTATTTAATGTCCGCCAATAGTGTGGAATGAGCCTGACATATTTTTTTTCAGTAAAGGCGATACCGCGCAAAGAACGAGCGGTATTGCCTTTACATCATGGCTGAAAATAAATTTTTATTCGGCGGCGACCGAAATTTATACAGTTCAAAAACAGACATGAAAAAAGCCTTTGCTATGCGTATTTAGCATAACAAAGGCAAATTCTGTTTGGCGCAGAAAGAGGGATTTGAACCCTCGCGCCGGTTTCCCGACCTACTCCCTTAGCAGGGGAGCCC
>CAMHBE010000038.1 GCA_946183095.1 uncultured Clostridia bacterium
TATGACGGCTTTAGGGCGGTGCGAATGGGCGGCAAGAGGTTTTTAGAGGTGCCCTCTATATTGACCGGTCATTCAATGATCTCCGGTTCCGACAAGTCGCGTTCGAGGTCGGCGAACTTCGTGAACTTCACCGACAGCTTCCCCACCGACGCGTCCAGAATTTCCGGGCAGTCGTCCTCACCGAGCTTTATGGAATACGCGCCGAACTCCGAGCTTCCGGAGACTGACTTTCCGCCGTCCTGCGCAGTGTCCGCACCGCCGGACGCAGCGGAATCGTAAGCGGCAGCCACCGCCCGCGCCATGCTGACGGCATCGGCGTTTATGTCGGCGATAGTCTCCATATCGTACATTTTCAGCTTCGTCACCCCGTCACTCACGGTTATGACAAGACCCTCCGCAGGGTAAGGCTCCGTGACGCAAAACTCCCAGTTCCCCGCTTCGAGCCGCCTTATCTGCACCTTGCAGTCCTCGCCGCCGTAGGTTATATCTGCTTCCGCGCTGAACGGTATGTCCGGCGGCAGAGCTGCTCCCGCAGCTTCCTTCGGTGCGGAACACGCCGCAAACATAAGACACGCCGCTGCCGACGGGATAATACAAAAAATACGCTTCATAGCTTTTCACCCTCATTGCAAGATTCGGAAAGCTATGGAGCGTTTTTATCGTAAGCGAAGCCCGGTAAGCCGCAGTGTCACAGTATCTCGGGAAGTATCTCCGGTATGTCGCGCGGCAGGATCCCCGCTTTGGAGTATTTCGCCGCAAGCGTGTCCGCCGCACATCCGTGCAAATATACAGCAAGTGCCGCCGCATATAACGGCTGTACGCCCTGCGCGGCGAGTGATGCCGTCATCCCGGCAAGCACGTCCCCGCTTCCGCCTTTGGCAAGTCCCGCGTTACCCGTCATGTTGACGAACGTTTCACCGCTGGGCGCGGCTATTACGGTATTCGTGCCTTTGAGAACGACTACGCAGTTGTACTCTTTCGAGAAGTTCTTTGCACAGGTGATGCGGTCGCGCTGTATCTCCCCGACGCTCATGCCGGTCATACGCGCAAATTCGGCAGGGTGGGGAGTTACCGTAACGCTCTTTTTGCTTTCCTTCAATACATTTATATTCCCGGCTATCGAGTTTAGACCGTCCGCGTCGATAATTACCGGACAATCCGCATTCCTTATGACGATTTCTGTCAGATCGGCAGTGGCTTTGCGGTCACCCAGCCCGCATCCGGTCAGTATAGCGTCGTATTTCTTGTTTTCAAGCTCTAACATCAGCATATCGACGGACTTGTCGTCGATGAATCCGTCGAAGTCCTGCTCCAGCGGAAGGTATGTAGTTTCGGGAACCGCTGCGGCTATGGCATTTATCACACGCGCGGGGGTCGCAAGGGTACACAGACCAACGCCCATTCGCAGTGCGGCATCGGTCGAAAGGAGAGCCGCGCCCGTGTAGAACGCACTTCCGCTGATGTTGAGCAGCTTACCGTATGTGCCTTTGTGGGAAACGGCAGGTCTCGGCGGCAGGAACTCCCGCAGAACGTCGTCCGTCAGCACTGCCTCGCAGCTGTCATACATGGTGCGGGCGATGCCGATATCCGCAAGGATCACATTCCCGCAGCTCTCGAACGCAGGGTGGGAGTACAGACCTTTTTTCATTGCGGCAAGCACTATGGTATGGTCGGGTCTGAACGCGCCGTCGGCTATCTCGCCGGTATCGCTGTCTATGCCGCTCGGAACATCCACCGAGATCCTGATGCCGGGGCAGTTCTCGTTCGTGAAGGAGAAAAGTTCCTTTATATTGTCTTCGAGCGCGCCGTGAAAGCCCGTTCCGAAAACGCAGTCTATCACGGCGTCACAGCTCTCTATCGCGCGTTTTACCACGTCCTGCCTGTGGATGTACAGACAGGACTTCACCGCCTTTTCGTATGTCGAATAGCACAGGCGCGCCGTCTCCGACTTCGGCAGATCCTGTACGAAAACAAGTATCACGCTTGCCCGCGCTTCGGTCAGCAGGTCGGCGATAACTATGCCGTCACCGCCGTTGTTGCCGCGCCCCGCCAGTATGACGATGTTCTTTTCCTCCGCGCCGCCGAGTATCTTGTTTATCCACGAGAAGCACGCTTCACCGGCATTTTTCATCAGCTTCATGGCGGATATGCCGTTTTTTTCGGCATTTGCCTCCGCCGCTCTCATTTGTTCGTTTGTTACCGCAAGACGCATATCGTCCGTCCTCTTTCTTTACTCAAAATTGTAAGTCCCGCGCTTGTATTTCATCGTTGCAGCTATACTGCTGCCGCCTTCGGGCTGTATCGAAGATGTCCCGTCGGTCGGCGTTCCTTCCGGCGCTTCATAGATGAGCGTCACCGTGAAGCTGTCCTCCTCCGGGTCATAGGTGCATCTGCCCTCATAAGGCGCCATATCTATCGTAAATCCGCTTTCATTCGGCGTCTGCATCAGTCTCACGTCAAAGCCGCTCTTGCTCTGCGTCAGCATGACGAACGATGATACATAGATGTTGCCGGTAGCTTCCTCAAACGTCATATTGCTCGCTTTGGCAAGTTCCTCCACCGTCTGACCGTTCACCTCGGCAAGCGTCCATTCACCGGCATACGGGTATTCGGGAACTATATCGTCTATCCTTGCAAGAGCCGCGTCCGCACCGTCTGAAGTCCTCGTCAGATACAGCGCATCCTCCGACCTGCTGTATTTCAGCTCACCTATCCTGTTCTCTCCGGTATGCGGCTTTCCGTAAACATACACCCCGAAGCCGCCGTCCTCAGCCGCAAGCTGCACAAGTCCGTATACCTCAAACATATCCGTCATGAGCATATCCGGTGTTATCGCCGCCATATACAGACCGCCGCTGAAGTCGGATCCCTGCCACCTGCCTGTTATGTCGCCGATGTCAACATCGCTGTCCATTTTCGAGGTATCTATATTGATGTTCAGACCGATGCCGTCCTTCATCATATAGGTGGTCTTCGATTCGCTTTCGTCCACGAGAACTGCAAATACCCCGTTCTGCGTGTAGATATAGCCTATCGGAGCGCTGTTCTCGCCGTAGAAATACGCGCCGTACTCTCCGTTTTTCAGCAGACCGTAGGTCAGTTCAAATTCCCCCAGATAGCTGTTTTCATCGGTGCCGTCGGTCATCGTCAGAATCAGTTTTTTATCGTCAAGCACTGCCTGCATAGCTATGCCTGTGCCGGAAACGGCTCTGTCATCGACCGCGGTGATGTTCCATGTTCCTGCAAGGCCGTATGTCCCTTCGGCGTTCGGTATTACCTGTTCATGGGAGCTGTCGGACTGTGCCCCGCCATTATCCGTCTGCCCGGTCAGCGCGCCGCTGACTGCCGGATGATCTTCCATGAGCTTGCGCACCCAGGCTCCGAGATCTTCCGATAGCGCTCCGGAAATATTATCAAAGGTGTCGGTCGCCTCCGGCATCGTTACTGCCGCATCTTTTTCCTCGGACACGGTCTTTATGCCCGCCGTGCCGAAATTTCCGAGAGAAACAGAGACTTCGCCGGTGCAGGTACCGCCGTCAGTGCCGCATTCAGCAGAAAAAACGAACTGCTTCAGTTCGGCAGCGATCTTTTCCCCGTCTCCCGCGAGTCCTGCCGGCGACAGCACGCCGTTGTACAAAGCGCTCCCGAACGCGTCCGCATCTGCGGGCTTTACGGTCACTTTTCCGACAAGCGTGTCCTTCCCCAGCCACTTTACCGTCTTTACACCGGAGTATTCGGCTGCAAGACCAAACTCCGTGCCGTTGATATCAATGCTTATATTCGCATTGCCGTCGGCCTTTCCGGTACTGCGGGCGGCTATCCGCACCGAAACGGACGATCCGCTGCTTTCTGTTCTGAAACCCGCGCCGATGTTATCGCCCGCCCCGATGATGCCGAGGTCTGTGAGAACGCCGGAAGCGTTCGCGCTTATATGTGACGAAAGCACATTGTTGTGGACATCGTAGATATGTCTGACGGAAAGAGCGCACCCCGCCTTTATCTCCTCGGGGAACAGCTTCCTGTAATCTTCCTCGCTCATGCCGAAGCACTCGTTCACATATTTTATCAGGCAGCTGTCGTTTTTCAGCTCTTCAGCCATTTTTGTGAGCATGGCGTTCACCTGCTCCTCGCTTATGGTAACGGTAACGCTCCTGCCCTCGGCGCTGACGGCGATATCGCCGCCGGTGAGCGTGTCCGTATCCTTGCCGGTGAAGGTTATATCCGCGCTGTCGAAGCTCTCAAACCAGATGTCGGATATCCTGCCGATGATGCGTTTCACCTCGTCCGCGTCAAGTGCGGTATCTTTGGCACCGTCAGCTTTGCCGCCGGAGGGGAACTGCACGGTATGCCCGGATATCCCCGGCAGCGCAAGCACAGCGTTACTGCCGTCGGAATAAAGCTCCAGCGCGCCGAGCCGGCTGCCGTTCTCGGAAGCTCCAGCGGACACCATTGCAGCTTCGCCGTTCTTTGCGGCTGACGTGTTCAGGGATATACTATTTATAATGTCGGCGACAGAGCGCACCGTTTCGTTGACTATCATGCTGCCGGGCTGCACGTTCAGGGAAACGGCTGTCGTCAGCTCCTTCCCCTCGGGAACGTTTTTCAGCGCCGAAGTCAGCAGTGACGCGATATCGGGCGATGCCGCGCCCGACGGCTCACTGCCGCTCACCGCAGGCGAGAACAGCGGTCTCAGGTCTGCCGCGGCATTGCCCGCCGCAGAGATGAGCTGTGACGCTTTGTCCGCAAGATCGTCTGTGCCGATATTCTTCACAATGGCGCCGAGCGCCTGCTTACCGAGGTATTTCGCGTAGCCCGCATCCCCCATTATAAGGCGGGTGATGCTGTCGTGAAAACCGAAATAGCCCACTGCCGCGCCGACCGCGACTGCACCCGCAACGGACAGACCTACTATCAGACCGGTCTTTTTCTTCTTTTTCTTTCCGGGGGCGGAGTTAGCGAGCATACCGTCGGGCATTTTCTGCGCCGGTACATCACCTTCGAGCTTTACGGGCTCGTATTCTTCGGGAGCGCTGTTATCCTGTCCGCAGTTCGGGCAGACAACGCCTTCTGTTATTTCTGTTCCGCATTTTTTACAATACATTTTTTTATCCTTTCATCCATAACTTATCAGCTTTATCCTGTGTTATTATCTGTTTATGTTTTGCGGACACCGCCGCAATAATCGTATTAAATAGTATATCATTATTATGTGCAATTGTCAAGACGGATGATATTGACGGAAAAAAGCGTATTTTTTCTGCATTGATATCGACGGGAAAACTATCCGTTGTACAACATTACTAAATTTGAACCCGATATTTCTACATTGATAATCGCTTATTCACAAAAAAACTATAGATTTTTTCGCAAAAATAGTGTATAATGTTTGATAGTGATTTCTGTTTTCCGAATGTCTCGGTCAGGTTCACCACTAATGCTGCCCTTTGGCGGTAAATAAACAGGGGGTTACATAATGAAAACCTATAAGTGCAAAAATATACGCAACATCGCTCTCGCAGGACACGGTGGCAGCGGTAAGACTTCACTTGCCGAGGCTCTCATTTTCGCGAGCGGCGGTACAGACAGACAGGGTAAGATCGCCGACGGAAACACCGTATGCGACTACGACCCCGATGAAATAAAGAGAAAGGTCTCCCTCAACACCGCTATAGCTTACGCGGAGTGGAAGGACGTAAAAATAAACATCATCGATACTCCCGGTCAGTTCGACTTCATCGGCGGTATGTATGAGGGCATCCGCGCTGCGGAGACAGTTGCCATAACCATTTCCGCAAAGGACGGCGTGCAGGTCGGCACCATAAAGGCGTACAAGGAAGCAAAAAAAGAGGGCAAGGCTACGATGTTCGTCATCACCAAGCTCGACGAAGAAAACTCCAGCTTCTACCGCGTGCTCGAAGACCTGAAAGCCAATTTCGGTCCCTCCGTGTGCCCGATAATCGTTCCTTTCGATAAGTTCGGCAAGGTGGAGAGCTACATCAACCTGCTCGAAATGAAAGCATACAAGTATGAGAACGGCAAGGCTTCCGAAGTGGAGATGCCCGCGTCCGAGAACCGCATAAAGGGTCTGCGCGCCGCAATGGCAGAGGCTATCGCGGAGACGGACGAAGAGCTGATGATGAAGTTCTTCGAGAGCGAGGGTGAGGATTTCACCGAAGCCGAGATAATCAAGGGCTTGCATGACGGCGTGGATCAGGGTATCATCACCCCCGTCGTTTGCTGCTCCGCAGAAAAGCTCGAAAGTATCGACAAGATGCTCGACACGATGATATATATGCTCCCGTCGCCCGACGAGAGAAAAGACGAGATCGTCGACTACAACGAATCCATGCCGCTGGCCGCGTTCGTGTTCAAGACACTCGCAGACCCGTTCGTGGGCAAGCTCAGCTTCGTGAAGATAGTTGCCGGCGTGCTCACAGCAAAGGTGGATATGATAAACTCCCGCACCAACGAGAGCGAGAAGTTCGGCAAGATGCTCGCACTCAAAGGAAAGAAGCAGGAAGAGATGATCGAAGCATACGCGGGCGATATCGTTGCGCTCACAAAGCTGAACGCGAACACAGGCGATACGCTGTGCGATTCGACGAACGTTTTCTCCCTCGCGCCTATCGAGTTCCCCGTTCCCTGCTTCTTCAAGGCAGTCTCCGCGAAGGACAAGAACGACGAGGGAAAGATCAGCAGCGGTATCAAGCGTCTGCTCGAAGAAGACCACACTCTCAGCTATGTGCATAACCACGAGACGCATCAGCGTATCCTCGGCGGTCTCGGCGAACAGCATATCGACTCTGCCGTAACAAAGCTCAAGAACAAGTTCGGCGTTGACGTTCTGCTCAGCGACCCCGTTATCGCCTACCGCGAGGCTATCCGCAAGAAAGTCTCCGTTGAGGGCAAACACAAGAAGCAGTCCGGCGGTCATGGTCAGTACGGTCATGTCAAGATCGAGTTCGAGCCTCATGACAGCGACGAGCTGATATTCGAGGAGCGCGTATTCGGCGGCAGCGTACCGAAGAACTTCTTCCCCGCAGTCGAGAAGGGCTTGCAGGAGAGCATCGTTCACGGCGTTCTCGCGGGATATCCCGTCGTCCGTCTGAAAGCAACACTGTTCGACGGCTCTTATCACCCCGTTGACAGCTCTGAGCAGGCTTTCAAAATGGCAGCTCACATAGCTTACAAGAACGGTCTGACACAGGCATCCCCCTGCCTGCTGGAACCCATCGAGCTGATGAAGTTCACCGTTCCGGACGACAACACCGGTGACGTTATGGGTATCGTCAACAAGCGCAGAGGCGCGGTCCTCGGCATGAACCCCGTGGGCGAGGGACTTACCGAAGTAGATGCGGAACTTCCTATGGCAGAGACCGGCGACCTTGCGACCGTCATCCGTCAGATGACAAAGGGCATGGGCTGGTTCACCATGGAATTCGCAAGATATGAGCAGCTCCCCTCCAACCTCGAAGCCGATGTTATCGCAAAGGCTCCGAAGTACAGTGAATATGAGGGCTGATGAAGCATTTTTGTGATAAAGTGCACAAAACAGTCGTGCTCTATCATGCGGCGCGACTGCACATTGCACAAATAAAATGTAATAAGTTTATTGATATTTACTATTGAAAAAGCAGCGTACAGGTGTTATAATTATAAGCGTAAACGGAAATGAAATTTCGTTTACATCCAACTTGCATCGTTTCATTTTTTTCATAACTTATCTCCTTTATTTTTTCGCCCCGTGTGCTTGCGCATACGGGGAGTTTTTTTGCAGCTGCGATCTTGTTTCCCGAAAATGTGCATTTAGTGTTAAAATAATGGTAAAAATTTAAAAAAACTATTGATTTTTTGATATTCGGGTGGTATAATAGATAAAAGGTCTTATAACCGATATGTTATCTTCGGCAGTCTGTCAAGCTAAACGGATAAAGTCCGGCTGAAGATCGGTTGTATATAACTGATAACAAAAGGGGGACGCTGATCGCAGCGGTCGGGGAGTTCCCTAAAAGGAGGACATTATGAAAGACAATCTCAAACAGCTTCTTTTCGCCTTCGATTACGCGCTTATCGAACCCGGACATGGTGACGAAGCAGCAAAAGCTCTCAAGAATTTCTCCTCGGAGCTCAAAAAGGTCAACAAGGAAATAAGGGTCTCCGCTATCTCGATCGGCGATGGCGATGTAATAAAAATAGTGAACCAGCCGCTCGAAAAGGTCAAGCTCCCGAAGTTCGGCACTGTAAGCTCATCGACAGGTGCCTGCTCGATGCTGGACAAGACCTCGAAGATGATGGACGATATCGGTGTGCGTCTTACCAATACCGCCGAGGAGGAGCGCCCCTCAAAGATAATCGTTACGATAATTGTATTCGGACGCGACAACGCAAGCAAGAACTGCACTTATGAGCGGCTCAGAGAAATGATCGCACTACAGAGAGATGTTTATAAGTGGAAATTCTTCCTGATGACCGATTTTTCGATAAATATGGAAAAACTCGGTATCGCCGAAGACGATACGATCATAATCAAACACGTCAAGGGCGATTGGTTCAAGCAGCCGTTTGAGGAGCTTTCCGAAAAAATAGTCGGCATACTTCAGGAATAATTACGCTGCGCACCGTGCGAAAAAAACACGCACGGTGTTTTTTAAACATACACTGACAACGCGCATTATCAAGTGACCGTTCATACGGCATTTAGAAAAGGAATGTGGCCAATGCTGGAAGACAAAGCCGACAGGATAAAAGAAAGCCTTAAAGCGGCAGAATATTTCTTTTTCGGCATCTTTGCGTTCATCGTTATCTGTATAGCGATAATGCTCATGATATACATACCGTCCGCATCCGGTCTTGTCAGAGAATATTCTGAGACCGCGCTGCTGAATGACGCTATGACAAATTCATCGGTAGTGGAAGCCGACATCGAGTCGGTTCTTGCCTATCTGGGAAGCTCGGCTGCCGAGCTCGCCAAGACCGACCTCACCGATAAGGAGAGCCTTTCGGCGCTGTGCAGACGTATCGCTGAAAACGGTGAATTCAGGCACGTCGGATTTACCGACCTCGACGGTATAACCGTGAGCAGCACGGGCGTGGAAAAGAATACCTCCGACCGCGCGTTCATACAATCGGGTCTGGACGGGCTGTATTCGGTGACGCCCAATACGGTCTGCGATTTTGACGGCATGATGTGCGATATGTACACGGTGACGGTCAGAAAAGGCGGAGAGATCATAGGCACGATCTCCGGAGACAGGGAAGTGCGTTCCATGTCCTCGCCGATCCTTTCCGGTACCGGAAGCAGTGAAAGATGCAACATCATTTTCGACACCGACGGAAAAGCCGTGTATTGCAGCGAAGACAACGTTCTCGGGCTGAAAACAGGCTCGAGCCTGCCCGATATGATAGACGACGAGACGGAAGCAAAAGAGATAACTTTTGTGTTCAACACGATGTCGAGCAAGACTTTCAAGGAAATAACTATCGGCGGGAACAAATATTTCGCAGCGTTTTCATCCATAAACAGCACGAACTGGACGTTTGTAACGCTCATCAGCACCGGCGACGCTTTTTCATCGCTGGGCAAGCTTATCGGCTTCACCGTGGCGCTCGTACTGATGATGTCGGCGCTTCTCCTCATTGCTGTGGCAGCGGTAACGATCCGTATAAAACGGATAAAGGCAACGGTGGGGGCGGCGATAGACGACGGCATCACAAAGATGTACGTTGACAGCCTTACGGGGCATTATACGGTGGAAAAGTTCCGCGAATACTTCGATTCCGAGATGAAGGACACCGCCACGGGCCACGCCCTCATTTCGCTGGACGTTGACAGGTTCAAGGCGGTAAACGACACTTTCGGATATGAGGGCGGCAACGAGATGATACGCAGGCTCTCCGATATCATAAAGCGCGATATCGGCAAGCATGACTACTTCGTGAGGAGCATCGGCGACCTGTTCTATATCCTCGCCCAGTTCGGCGACAGCAGTGAACTTACCGAGCTTGTTGAGCGCATCATCCTCGATGTGGAATATCAGATAACAGAGATAAAGCTCGACCTCGCGGTGGGCATCTACATAATCGACGACCACAATGTGAAGTCGCGTGTCGCGGCGGACAGAGCCGACATGGCAAGAGACTCCGTCAAGAACATGAAGCAGAGCAGATATTCGTTCTTCGACAACTCCATGCTCCAGAAGATACGCCGCGAAAAACGCATCGAGGACATAATGGAGGACGCTCTCGCGCTGCGGGAATTTCTCGTTTATCTCCAGCCGAAGTTTGGGCTGGGCGAAGAGAACAGCGTTGTGGGAGCCGAAGCTCTGGTGCGCTGGAAGCACGACGGGAAGCTGATACCGCCCGGGGAGTTCATCCCGCTGTTCGAGCGAAACGGCTTCGTCATGAAGATAGACTACTATATGTTCGAGGAAGTCTGTAAGCTGCAAAAGAAATACGAAAAGCTGGGCTTCACGCCGAAGGTCATCTCCGTGAATATGTCAAGACTTCATATACACAAGCCAGGTTTTGTCGCGGAGCTTGC
>CAMHBE010000039.1 GCA_946183095.1 uncultured Clostridia bacterium
ACAATTTTTTTGATGACAGTGATAATACTGTATCTGAACACCGTAAAGGCACCTCTAAAGTGAAAATAGTGTGAAAGAAAACTGAAAAGCGTTATATTGCAAAAAGTTTAAAGTTTATTTTAAGTTGAGAGGATATAATTGACACATAGAAAACAACAAGGGAAAAGGAGTTGCGGAACATGAAGATATTACTGGCAGCGCCCGACAGAGATCTGCTGCAGTGCTTTGGGAGGATACTCACGGAAGAATTCGGGGACGCAGTTACCGCATTCGACGGAACACAGGTGCTCTCACTCATACAGGAGCACAAATTCGACATGGTGCTCCTCGACAGCGACCTTCCGCGGGTGGAACATTCACAGCTTATCGGAAAGCTGAACGAGTTGGGTATTCCGGTGATAGTCCTCGCAGACTGTCCCGTGACTGTGAGCATACTCACCCGTGAACAGCTTGCGAACGCTTATCTGATGTACCCGTTCACGCCGGATGAGCTGACTGCGGCGGTGAAGGATGTTGCGGAAAAAGCGGAATCGGACGAGCAGTTCCCGTTTGCGGATGCGTGCATAGACGTGAAGGGTTCCCGCATCGTCGGAGGTGCAAGGCTCACCGCAAAGGAGATCGACCTGCTGCGGATGATGTCTCTCGGCAGCGGTGAAGTTTCCGGCAACAGATCGAGCATCGGAGCGCTCAACGGCAAGCTCGCCGCTGCGGGGAGCAGAGTACGGATCAGATACAGCTCCGGGAAAGGATACAGACCGGTGACAGAAAAATGAAAAAAGCACAGAGAAAATTCAGGCTCATAGCCGTTTTATCAATATTTGTACTGCTTACACTGCTGCTTGCGGTAATAAACGGCGTGAACTTCACGATGGCGTCTGAGGATGCCGACAAGATAACCGAGATGCTTGCCGGACACATGGGAGCGTTCCCGGACGATCCGCCTAACGGGGAGAACACTCAGTCTCCGGAAGGGGAAGCCGCACCGCCGTCGGAGAGCGAGACTGCAATGCTTCCCGCGGATAAAGGACGCGGCAGGATGTGGGGCATGGGACCTATGGGACCCGATTCCCCGGAAGTCGGCAGGAGCGTGAGATACTTCACGTTCGCGTTCCCGGACAACGGAGATGCCGCTTACACGGTGCGGTTCCGTATGTCGGCGGTAACGGAGGACGAGGCTGAGGAATGGGCGGCTGGACTGCTCGGAGAAAAGACCGGCTGGACGCGCGGAACTTACAGATACCGCGTATATCATGACAAGGCACGCGGCGCAACATTCGTGACAGTCATAGATCAGGGTAGGGAACTGCTCCCGTCATACCGCATACTCGTGATATCCGCGGTGGGCGAAGTGCTTTGCCTTATCATCAGCTTCTTCGTGCTGATGTTCGTGGGACGTTCGGTATTCGCGCCTATCGAGGATGCCGACAGAAAGCAGAAGAGCTTCATGGCAAGCGCCGACAGAGGGTTCAGGCTCCCGCTCACGGTGATAAGCGCGGACAATGAGCTTATCGAACGTGACCACGGACCCTGCGAACAGACCGTTTCAATAAGACGGCAGGTGAAGAAACTGACTGAACTTGTCGGAAAGCTCGGCACAATGGGCATCTTTGAGGAAGAAACGATGCAGCTCGCGGAAACAGACCTTTCCGACCTGCTTAAAGCATCGGTGAGCGGTGCGGCGGAGCGGTTCGCGGCAAAGGGACTGAAATGCGACGAGGCGATAACGCCCGGTATAAAGGTGCAGGCAGACCCGGAGGCGATGAAACGTGTCATAGACGAGCTTATCGACAACGCGCTTCGGTACTCGTCAACATGGGCTAGCTTCATACTTTGCAGAGAGGGCGACCGTGTGGTGCTGCTCGCGCAGAACGATACACAGCTTCCGGACGGTCAGGCGGATCAGGTTTTCGACAGGTTCACGAAGCTTGCGAACGCTGCCGGCAGCGATACCGCAGGGCTTGGGCTCGCATACGTCAAAGAGATAGTGAAGGCGCATCACGGGCGTGTGAGCGCATCCGTGAGCGGCGGCGTATTCACCTTGAAGACAGCGCTGTGATATGGGGGTGAGACATCATGGCAATTACCGTAATGAAGCGGTACGAACTGAAATATCTGCTGACCGCGGAACAGACGGCGTACCTGAAAGAACGTCTCGTCGGGCACATGGAACCGGACAGTTACGGACTCACCTCCATAGCGTCACTGTACTACGACACCCCGACATATATGCTGATACGCACGAGCGTGGAAAAACCGGCGTTCAAGGAGAAGATACGCCTGCGGTCATACGGCATAGCGACCGACACATCCCCGGTATTTCTGGAACTGAAGCGCAAGGCATACGGCATAGTATATAAGCGCAGGGTGCAGTCAACCATACCGCAGGTAAACAAGTTCTTCGCGGGGGAAGGCGATATATGCGCGGGCGGTCAGATAAACCGCGAGATAACGACATTCCGCGACTTTTATAAAACGCTCGTTCCCGCCTGTCTGATAATCTACGACCGCATAGCATACTATGAACCGGGCGGCGACCTGCGGCTGACCATCGACCATGACCCGCGATACAGAGCGGATGACCTGTCACTGTGCAGCTCAATGGAGGGCATACCGCTTCTCGGCGAGGGTCGGACGATACTCGAAGTGAAGGTGCAGCAGGCTATGCCGCTGTGGCTTACCTCTATACTTTCCGAGGGAAAAATATACAAGAACAGCTTCTCGAAATACGGAGAAGCGTACCGTCAGCAGCTGCTGAAAATAAGTTAAGAAAGGACACGATATTATGTTTGACTCGATCTATTCTTCGGTGGTGACACCCTCTCAGTTCTTTATAATGGCGGCGGCAGCGCTCGTCTCCGGTTTCATCTATTCATGGGTGATGAGTTTCCGCATCCGCTCACAGAAGCGCTTTTTCATCGTTGTTACGCTGATACCCTTTGTGGTAGCGTCCGTCATAACTTTTGTTGCCGGCAATATAGGCGCGGGCGTTGCGATAGGCGGCGCGTTCGCTCTGATACGTTTCCGCAGCGCGCAGGGAAGTGCGGACGAGATAGCGGCGATCCTTATTGCAATGGGCGCGGGCATCGCGTTCGGCATGGGCTATATCGCTTACGGCGTAGTGATACTTATATGCCTCGGCATAATGTTCCTTGTACTGAGCGCACTGCCGATATTCGAGCACAAGAGCATGACATCCGACAGGCTCCTTCGCATAACCATTCCCGAAAGTCTCGAATACAACGGGACATTTGACGACACGTTCGCGCACTACCTCAAAAAATGCGAGAGCGTAGGCGTCAAGACTACCGGTATGGGCAGTATGTTCAGGCTCTCCTACAAGATAACCATGAAGGACCCCGCAGAGGAGAAGGAATTCATCGACGAGCTGCGCACCCGCAACGGCAACCTCGAAATAGCCGTTCTCCCCTACACCGAGCAGCAGAACCAGCTTTAATGAGCCCGGCACTGCGGTTTCCCCGCACATACTGATTGTGACGAAAAATTACATTTTCTTCCCAAATGCACCCCGTGTCGTAATATGATGCGGGGTGCGCTTCTGTGCTTGACTTTTGCATACTGATTTGTTATAATATATTATTATAGTTTATGTCCATGGTCGGCAGGAAGAACATACAAGCGGAGGAACGAACGATGAAGAAAAAAGTTTCCCGTAAATATATAAAGAAATCAGGTAAGCTGAATACCGTCATATTCAGCGTTATCGTGTTCCTTGTTGCGGGAGTGCTGCTGCTCAACGGTCTGCTGTTCTACAACATGATACACGAACAGGCGAATATGCTGGGGCGGCAGCAGCTCGATACCGTTTCGGGAAAACTTGAGATAATGATGAAGGATTCCGAGATGATACTGCGGCAGCTCGCAAATATTTCTCAGGAAATGATAAACGACGGCGCTGACCGTGACGAGATAGAAAAGAAGTTCCTCAGCCTGCGTGAACAGGAACCCTTTTCGGGATGCCGCAACATCTTCATAGCGGGCGAGGATTGGTATGTCGTGCCGGATCTTGTCGTGCCGGAGGAAGGCTTTGACCCGAAAGAGCGTATCTGGTATCAGGGCGCACGGAAAAAAGGCGCCGGCAAGGTCTATATCTCGTCGCCCTACCTCGATATCGTCACAGGCAGTATGTGCTATACGGTGTCGATAAGGCTCGATGACCGCGACAGTGTTGTTGGCATCGACCTCGACATAAAAGAATTGCAGGACAGCGTGAGCGAGATAGCCGTAAACGGCAGCGATGCGCTCATAGTCAGCTCGTCGGGGCAGATAGTGGGATATACGGACGAGTCGGTGGTGGGTGCTGAGCTGACGGAGAAGCTCCCGCAGTACACCAGCCTTTTCCGCAGCATCATGTCCTCCGGTGAGAACAGCATGACTTTCGGAACGAGGATATCGGGTGTCAGCAGCACTGTGTTCTACACCTGCATGGCGGAGGAGTGGTACCTTATCTCGGTGGTCAGCGACTATGAGCTGTACAGGGATTCGTATATGCAGATCATCCGCAACTCCGTGTTCAACATCGCTCTGATCGCGGTTATACTTGCCATGTACATCATAACCTACCGCGCGCACGTCAGGGCGGAAAAACGGTTCGCGCTGTATGAGAAGCTGTTTGCGGATATGTCGGCAGACCTGCGCGGGCCGATAAAAACGCTGACGCATTACAGTGAGGCGGTGAAGGGCAGGAATGACGAGGCTTCAGTGAAACTGCGCGGTGCTGCCGCCAGTATCGACAGCACACTGTCGGGAGTTATCGCCGCGGCATCGGCTGCCGACGAGGAAAAAAGCAAACACGGCGGCAAGGATGCGGCAAAGGGCGGGAAAAACGTATATTCCGACAGGCGCGGAATGCTGGCTATGCTGGGCGTTGCCGGCATCATGGTGCTTACCATGACGGCGGCTATCTTCCTCTATACCTTTGCGATAATAGACAACGGCGATAACCGCATGATCGCGGAAGCGGACAGATATGTGGGCGAGCTGAACGTGTGGATAGCCGAACAGAAAAGCACCGTCGATATGTTCGCGGCAAGTATCTCGGCAAGACCGGAAATTCTCGCGGACTACGATGATTCGGTGAAGTGGCTGAATGATATAACAAAGCAGTACAGCGATATCTCCGTCACATATATCTGCAACCCCGAATGGGAGCATACCGTCGTAATGAACAACGGCTGGCAGCCCGGCGGCGATTTCCGCGTGGATCAGAGACAGTGGTACATAGACACCATGAACTCCGGGAACAGGAACGGTTTCAGCATCTCCGCACCGTACTTCGATGAACAGACAGGTCTGTACTGCATCACCTTCTCGGAGCGTGTTTATGACCTGACCGGCAACTTCCTCGGCTGTTTCGCCGCGGATTTCTACCTTGACAAGCTCACCGCCATACTAAACAAGAGTTATTCCGACGACGGCTACGCGTTCCTCGCGGACAGGAACGGTCAGATCATCAACCACCCGAACAAGGCGTTCGAACTTTCGTCCGACAATGCGGTAACGGTCGAGCAGGCAGGCTACCTCGATGTGATCTACGCGGGCAGGGTCATACACATCTACGACTATGACGGCGTAAGAAAGGCTGCTGTCGCAAAGACCGAGCCTCTGTCGCATTTCAACATTATCTGCATCCGCGACAACTTTGTGATGTACGGCGATATACCCTACTACAACGTCACTCTCCTGGTGGTCTTCGGTATCTGCATCGGCAGCATCATCTACATACTGCGCAAACACATGAAATGGCAGAGACAGGCGAACGATATGCTCCGTGAAGCGGCGGGGACTGCCGAAAGAGCAGGGAAGGCGAAGTCGCAGTTCCTCGCGCAGATGTCGCACGAGATACGCACGCCGATAAACTCCGTGCTTGGCTTCAACGAGATGATACTGCGGGAAAGCGACAACCGGAACATCGTTGAGTATTCCGAAAACATACAGACAGCGGGACGCACGCTCCTCACGCTGATAAACGGCATTCTCGACTTCTCGAAGATAGAGGACGGGAAAATGGAGCTTGTTCCCGTGAACTACGATACCGCGTCCATGATAAACGACCTTGTGAACATGATACGCGACAGGGCGGAAAAGAAGGGGCTGCGGTTCGTCACCGAGATAGACCCGGATCTGCCGGCGGCAATGTACGGCGACGACGTGCGCCTGCGGCAGATAATCATAAATCTGCTCACCAACGCGGTGAAATATACCGAAACGGGCAGCGTGCGTTTCGCGATGAGCGCGCGCAGTTTCGACGAGAATACCGTCACCGTCCATGTCGAGGTGGAAGATACCGGCATAGGTATCAGGGAAGAGGATATGCGTGACCTGTTCGGCGCATTCAAAAGGTTCGACAATGAGAAGAACCGCTATATCGAGGGCACAGGTCTCGGTATGCCGATAGTGCAGCGCCTGCTGGAACTGATGAACAGCGAATTGCAGGCTTCGAGCGTGTACGGTGAAGGCTCACTGTTCCGCTTCGATGTCGTGCAGGGCATAGCGGAGCGCGAGGGGATAGGCGATCACACCGAGCGTCTCGCGGAAAGCAGAAAGTCCGGGAATGAGGGTATGTTCGTGTATGCGCCCGACGCGAGAGTGCTCATAGTCGATGACAACAACATGAACTTGCTCGTGGCAAAGGGGCTGATGAAGCGCACGGATATGCGCATAGACACGGCTCTCGGCGGCGAGGAGTGCATCAGTCTTGCAAAGCACAGCAGCTACGATATCATCTTCCTTGACCACATGATGCCGGGAATGGACGGTATCGAGACGCTCGATGCGCTGAAACAGAGCGGACTGATACCGGAGAATACCGCGGTGGTAATGATGACGGCAAATGCTATAGTCGGCGCAAGGGATGAATATATCCGGGCGGGATTCGACGATTATCTGTCAAAACCCATAGATGTAAGACAAATGGAGAAGCTGCTCGCAAGATACATACCGGCGGAGAAACTGTTTTTCAAGGACGAAAACGGCAATATCATTGCGGCTGACGAACGTCCCGGACAGGACGGCGAATCCGTTCAGGTGCGGCTCACGGCGCTCGATAAGCTGCGGCTCATACCCGGTCTCGATACCGACGCGGGCATGAAGCGGTGCATGAACGACGAGAGTTTCTATCTCGGAATGGTGAGGGCGTACATCGACGACAATATGCTCGACACGATAGACCCGCCCGCAGTCCCCGAAGATATACCGGCATACAGAGCCGCTCTGTATAAGCTGACCACGGCGTCGCTGCGCATAGGCGCTTCGGATATCGTCCGCGAAACGGAGAAGCTGTCAGTGATGACCGCCGGGATGAATGAAGCGGACGTAACCGAAGAATGCAGGGAACTGCTGAAGATGTACCGGAGACTTATAGGTTCGCTCGGCAGCGCGATGAGACTGGACGGCGAGGTGAGATGATGCAGAGATTCGACAAAGTCCGTTTATGGATAATCATAACGGCGGTATTCGTGGTGGTCGTCCTGTTCTCGGTGATAGTTTTCGTGACTTCGGGGTTCATCTCCGAAAAGACGGAGTCAGAGATCTACGAACATTACCAGCTTCTTGCGAACGATACCGGGGAAAAGATAAACTCGTGGCTCTCCGCAAAGAAGGAGATAATCGAGAACCAGCGCGCCGCCATCGAGATAATGGGGGATTTCACCCCCGGACACCTTACCGATTATCTCGCAAGAACCGTCAGTGAGAGAAGCGACCTGGACGAGATATGCGACCTTTATTTTGTCGATACCGACAACGTTCTCTCCACGGGCAACGGTTTTTACACGCCCGAAGGCGTTGACCTCACACAGCGTCTGTGGTACACGAGCTGCATCGGGACACGGGAGATGTACTGTTCCACGCCGTATCTCGACCTTTCCACGGGCAATTATGTCATGACCATTTCCGTTTCGGTAAGCGACGACAGCGGGAAGTTCATTGGCGTGCTCGCAATAGACATCTATACGGAAGCGTTCCTCAACACCGTGAACTATGCCGTGGTACCGGCGGACAGCTACGTTTTCCTGCTGGACAGCGACCTCGGCATAGCGGCTCACACTTATGAGGGCTACGGATTTGTGGACAATGCTCCCGTACCCGTGTCCGACATTCCCGGCAACATCTACGCAGATGTGAAAAATTCCATACTCAGCGAAGAATATCGCATGACCGCCGTTACCGACTATGACGGGGTGAAGCGCGATATGTTCATCAGCAGGATAGAAAGCTGCGGATGGTATGTCATTGCCGCCATATCCGACAACGTCGTACACTCCTCGGAAAAGCTGATGATAACAGTTATCATTATCGGTCTTTTCGGAAGTCTCGCAGTCGGCATAATCTGCACCTTCGTCGGTACAAACAGCGTCATGAAGCGTCTTGCGGCGGCAACAAACGCTGCGAATGCGGCAAACGAGACGAAAAGCTCGTTTCTTGCCAATATGTCGCATGAGATACGCACGCCGATAAATGCCGTCATCGGAATGAACGAGATGATAATGCGCGAGAACCGCGACCCCGCGATCAACGACTACGCGCTCGATATCGCGGCGGCGAGCCGGAGCCTTGTTGGTATCATAAACGATATCCTCGATTTCTCGAAGATAGAGTCGGGCAAGCTCGAACTTATAGAGTCGGAGTTCAACATAGCGTCCATGGTGAACGATATCGTAAGCCTTTCGGTATCGCGTCTCGGTGAAAAGCCGCTGGAACTGTTCGTGCGGGTCGACCCGGATATCCCCGTCGGCATTATAGGAGATGAAGCCCGCATAAAGCAGGTCATAGTCAACCTCATGACCAACGGCATAAAATACACGAACGAGGGTCATGTTTCGCTGGACGTTTATTTTGCAAAACGAAGCTACGGCATCAACCTCGATGTCGCGGTGAAAGACACGGGTATCGGCATAACGCCCGAAAATATCGAGAAGCTGTTCACGAGTTTCAGCCGGGTGGATACCAGAAGGAACCGCTCGGTCGAGGGCACCGGTCTCGGTCTTGCGATAACAAAGCGTCTTGTGGAACGCATGGGCGGGTTCGTGAACGTGCAGAGCGAATACGGTGTCGGCTCGGAGTTCAGGATGTCGATACCGCTGAAAGTTTCGGACGAGACACCTTTCCTCACGATCGAGGACCGTGAGAACATACACGCTGTGTGTCTGTTCGATCTCGGTTCGCTCGGCATTGCGGAAGTTGACCGCACTATGCGGGATATCATCGACATGAGGAAGAAGCTCGGGGTGGATATGCGCATCTGCACGGATATCGACGCCGCAAAGAGGGCAGTGGAGTCCGGCGAGGTGAACATGATTTTCACCGACAGAACGCTATATAACGGGAATGAGCCTTATTTTGCCGGCATTGCCGACCGTGTCAGGGTGTTCCTTGTCCAGAACAAGATAAACGCGGTGCATCCCCCCGAAAACATACGCACTGTCTATAAGCCGTTCTACTCCGTTTCTTTTGCTGCGGCGCTCAGCAGCGACAGCCGTGATGAGGATGATACAGCGGCACTTTCGCTGGGATTTACGGCTCCCGAAGCCAAGATACTTATAGTGGACGATAATCTCATCAACCTGAAAGTCGCAGCAGGGCTCATGAAGCCTTACGATATGCGCATCTACACCGCAGAGAGCGGCAGACAGGCTATAAGTATGCTCGCCGATATCCCCGATGTCACTGTGATATTCATGGATCACATGATGCCCGAAATGGACGGCGTTGAAGCAACCGCTCTGATACGTGCGAAAGGCGGGCGTTTCGGAGATGTACCGATAATCGCGCTCACCGCGAATACAGTGAATGACGCGAGAGAGAAGTTCCTGTCGTCGGGATTTGACGATTTCCTGCCGAAACCCATAGATACCGGGATGCTCGACAGGATACTGCGGCGGTTCATACCCGCCGATATGCGCAGGCATACTGTTCCGGCAGCTCCCGCACAGACAGTTCCCGCGGCGAAGAACGGACAGGGCGGGGAAGTGCAGAATGACGGGAACGGGACACTGCCCGTGTTCGACCCCGATGCGGGCATAGGCTACACAGGCGGAGACAGGGAGCTGTACCTCGAAGTTCTTGCCGAATATGTCAAGGGCGGCAGAGAAATGGGAGATATGCTCAAAAAATACTGCGACGAACAGAACTGGAGCGACTATATCATAAAAGTCCACGCCCTCAAGAGCACTTCGCTCAATATCGGAGCGGCACCGCTTTCGGAATTTGCAAAAAAACTCGAATACGCGGGAAAAGCGGGCGACTATGAGCAGATACGCGAAAACTCCGGAGAACTGCTCGGAATGCTCAGCAGTGTGCTGGAAATTGCAGAAAACTATCTCGCACAGAATGGCGTGACTGCGAACGATACCGACAACGGTGATGATACAGCACTTACGGAGATAACTCCCGGACAGCTCGGCGAATTGACGGCGGCATTTGCGGCGGCGTGCGAGGATTTCGACCGCGATAAAGCAGTTGAGATAGCGGAAAATGCAAGAAAAATGAAATGCGG
>CAMHBE010000040.1 GCA_946183095.1 uncultured Clostridia bacterium
ACGGCTTTAGGGCGGTACGAATGGGCGGCAAGAGGTTTTTAGAGGTGCCCAATATGCCCGCATACCTGAAAGGATGATAACCATGCCAAGAACTTCTCTGAAGCATACACTGCCGATGATCACCATGAAGGGACTTGTTGTGTTCCCCGGAATGGTGCTCAACTTCGATGTTACAAGACCGAGATTTGTCGAGGCGGTGAAAACAGCCTGCCTTACCGACAAACACATCTTCCTCATCACACAGAATGATTTTGAGGTGGATGAACCGCGACGCGGCGATCTTTTCGATGTCGGTGTAGTTGCAGAGGTAAGACAGATACTCAAAACTCCGGATAAAGTGACCCGCGTGCTCGTGCAGGGTCTTTACCGCGCAAAGCTCAACACTATGTCGGAGTTCGATTCATATAATTCCGCGATCGTCACGGAGCTTCCCGAAAAGCCCTACGAGCTTGAAGAAAAGCTCTCCTACGCTTATGAAAGAACGCTGAAAATGCTGTTCAACGATTATGTTTCGTATGTGCCGAAAATACCGGGCGACCTGTCAAATCTCATTTCGGGAGAGCATGACCTCAAAAGGCTCTTCGACCTTATCGTGTTCAACATCTTCCTGAAGACCGAGAGCAAGCAGAAACTGCTTGAAATAAACGAACCCGAAGAGCGGATCAAGGCTCTTATCGAGATGCTGACCGAAGAGATAAAGATACTGCGCTTCGAGGCTGAGATAAACGAACAGATCAGAGATACCATAGACAGCAACCAGCGCGAATACATACTCCGTGAGCAGATGCGCGCCATATCAAAACAGCTCGGCGGTGAGGGCGACGTCGATGACGAAGTGTTCGACTACTCCGACCGCATACAGGCGATAGGCTTCCCCGAAGATACCGAGGAGAAGCTGCTCCGCGAAGTCAACAAGATGTACAAGGTCTCGCAGTCCTCGCAGGAGTACGGGCTTATCAAGACATACCTCGATTCCGTTCTTGAAATGCCGTGGAATACATACACGGAAGATACGGTTAATATCGAAAAGGCTGAAAAACAGCTCGAAAAAGACCACTACGGGCTTAAAAAAGTCAAAGAGCGCATCCTTGAGATCATCTCGGTACGCAAACTCAATCCCGAGATAAAGAGCCAGATAATCTGCCTTGTGGGACCTCCCGGCGTCGGCAAGACCTCCGTGGGCAAGTCCATTGCCGCGGCTCTCGGAAGGCATTATGTGAGAGTTTCGCTGGGCGGCGTGCGTGATGAAGCGGAGATACGCGGTCACAGAAAGACATACGTCGGCGCAATGCCCGGACGTATCGTTAATGCGCTCAAACAGGCTAAGTGCATGAACCCCGTCATTCTTTTCGACGAGATAGACAAAATGGGCAGCGACTACAAGGGCGACCCCGCATCCGCAATGCTGGAAGTTCTCGACCCCGAACAGAATTCAACTTTCACCGACCACTATCTTGAGATTCCCACCGACCTCAGCGACGTGCTGTTCATCACGACCGCAAATACTACCGACACGATACCCGCTCCCCTGCTCGACCGTATGGAAGTCATAGAACTGTCGAGCTACACACGAGAGGAAAAGTTCAATATCGCGAAGAAACATCTCCTGCCGAAACAGCTGAAAAAGCACGGTGAGACACGCAAGACGCTGAAAATCAACGACAAGGCGCTCTACGCTATCATTGACGGCTACACCAAAGAGGCAGGCGTTCGCGGTCTTGAAAAGAAAATAGCTGCCGTTTGCAGAAAGGCTGCAAAAAAGCTCATAAACGAATACCTCGGCACACGCAAATATCTGCCGGAGACTATATCCAAGACTGACGAAACAGGCATAGTTACCGGTCTTGCATGGACATCCGTGGGCGGTGTGACCATGCCCCTCGAAGTTATCGTCATGGAGGGCGACGGAAAGGTGGAAGTTACCGGCTCTCTCGGCGATGTTATGAAGGAATCCAGCAAGATAGCTGTCAGCCTTGTGCGCAGCATTGCCGACAAATACAGCATCGACCCCGAGTTTTACAAGAAAAAGGATCTGCATATCCACGCACCGGAGGGTGCTGTCCCGAAAGACGGTCCTTCAGCGGGCATAACAATGACCACAGCGCTTGTTTCCGCACTGTCGGGAATGCCTGTGAAGCGCGATATCGCAATGACAGGCGAGATAACCCTGCACGGTAAGGTGCTGCCGATAGGCGGACTGAAAGAAAAATCCATGGCAGCGTACAAAGCCGGAGTCAAGACTGTGATAATCCCGAAAGAGAACGAAGCCGACCTCGATGAAGTTGACGAGACCGTAAAGGACAACGTTCGCTTTATCCCTGCCGAACAGATACAGACCGTGCTCGATAACGCGCTGGTGTTCCCGAAATCGCAGAAGACCGGGAAGGCTCCCACAAAGCGCGGCAGACCCGCTAAAACAAAGGCAGCACGCGGAAAAGCCGAAAACTCAGTATCCGCAAGGCTCGGAAATCCATAATACATCTCCCCTGCCGTCACATGACAGGGGATTACTTTTAAGGAGAACTGCAAATGAACTACAACAAAGCGGAATTTACAGCGTCATACGGACTTTTCAAGCAGATACCGCCGTCCGACAGACCGGAGTTCGCGTTCGCGGGACACTCAAACGTCGGAAAATCCTCACTGATAAACAAACTGCTCAACCGCAAGGCTCTTGCGCGTGTCAGCGCAACCCCGGGAAAGACTGCCACTATCAACTTTTTCTCGGTTGACAGCATATACGTTGTTGACCTGCCGGGCTACGGATATGCGCAAGTTTCCCGGAGTGAGAAAAAGCGCTGGGCGGAACTTATCGAGGGGTATCTGCATGACGACCGTGACCTTGCGCTCGTATTCCAGCTTGTGGATTTCCGCCACAAGCCAACAGATGACGACATAATGATGATAAATTTCCTGATAGACAGCGAGATACCGTTTGTCGTGGTGCTCACGAAGGCTGACAAGCTGAAAAAGACGGAGCGCGAAAAGCGGCTCGAAGCGTTCAGGACAGAGATACCGTGCTTTGAAGATATCACTGTCGTGCAGTTCTCGGCAGAGACAGGCGAAGGTGTGGACGAACTGCGCGGGATAATAAATGATGTCGTGGAGGGAGAATGATATGTCACAGAAAGCCGAAAATGCCGTAAATTATCACAAGCAGTTCTATCCCTGCTCTGCCGCTGTGCTGTGCGCATTCTGTGCGGACGCGGGAATGAACGAAAAGGATGCAAGAGCAGCAGCTATGCCGTTTGCAGGCGGGAAAATGGGAAAATGCGGCGCTGTGCTGGCTGCCGAATATGTGCTTGGGAAGAAGTTTCCGCCGGAAGAAGCAAAAGAAAAAGTTGCAGAATTCGAGAAGCGCTTCACGGAGATGAACCGAACGCTCATGTGCAAGGAACTGAAAGGTTCCCTCACCGGCAAGCCGATACGCTCATGCAGAGGGTGTGTCACCGATGCGGCGGAGCTGCTTGATGAGCTGCTGAAATGACCGGATAATATAAAAACGAGACAGTCATCATATTGACAGTCTCGTTTTCATTTTCATCTATAACATTTTTACTGCATTGCTTTCCACTCTCTCGTCACAAAGAAGTGGTTCACCGAATCGAGGATATCCTGTTTCTTCATGGTTTTCAGCAGATAACCCTGCGGTTTCAGGCGCATAACGTTCTGAACGCTCTCACGGTCTGCCTTTCCGGTAAGGAATATAACGGGGATGTTCGCAGATGCCGGCTCGCTGCGTATCATCTCAAGCACCTGCGGACCCGGAGTTATCGGCATATCATAGTCCAGCAGTATAAGATCGGGTGTGTTGTTCGCAAGATAGGTTATCGCCTGCATACCGGAGTTTACTATCGTCACATGATAGAACGGCGCAAGCCACGCCTGCATTATTTTAAGGAATGACCCGTCGTCGTCCACAAGCAGTATGTTTCTCACCTTTTCGGGTTCTTCCGCACTGCCGGGGTCGGTGACAGTCTCCAGTTCTTCCGCCAGCTTGCGCATATCGAACGGGCGCAGGAACTTGCGGGTGATACAGCTTTCGGGGATCACGCCCGATATGATCTCAAGCTCCTTGTCATAGCCTATTACACAGAGTATCTTCTTTTTTTCGGTACACATATCTTTGAGGAACACGAGCACGTCCGTGGATGTATGTACATATTCACCCGCATAAAGCAGGATTATCCCGACATCGGCTGCCCCTGCCTTTATCTCATCAACATAAGGCGCGGCTTTGATAACGCTGAAACCTGCGGCCTTTTTCAGATTGTTTGCAAGCGCGTCGATCATGAATCCGCCACCGTCACTTATAAGCAGAATATTCTTGTCCATTTTCTTTCTCCTTCTTCTGTCCTCAGCCGAGGACATTCTTTATCATATCCCAGTCGGGTTTTGCTACAGCCTTTTTGAGTTCGGCGAACCGTTCTTTTTCGGCTTCGGGAGCCTTATATCCCTCCAGCGAATCCATGATGAACAGTACGCTGTCATAGTCGAATACTTCCGCAAGCTCGCGTATCGCCGCATAGGCTTCTTCAAGCTGTTCGGCGGGCATTTCCGGAAGATCTTCGTCTTCCCCGTCCGATACAAGCGGCGATAGTGCTTCACCGAGAGCGCGGTACTGCGCAATAAGATCGTCCATGTTTGCTTCGAGTGTTTCCGTATCGCCGTCATTGCCCGCTTTTTCGAGCTTTTCCGCAAAATCACCGAGTTTCATCGCGCCTATCACACGGGACGTGCTTTTCAGCGCGTGAACCTTTACGGTAACGCCGGGGATATCCCGCTCTCCCCACAGCTTTGCTATCTCGTCTGCCCCGTCCGATGCGCTTTCTGCATACACCGTCAGCGTTTCAAGATATATCTCGCTGTCACCGCAGTGCCTTACGCCTTCCGCAGTATCTATCGCATCTATGGCGAGCAACCATTCCGGCATGACCGGGGCGTTTTCAGCCTGCGCCGTATCATCGGTGCTTTCTTCGGGTACGTCCTTACCCGCACTCTCTATTTTATCCGCAGGCAGATATTTCAGCAGCATGGATTCGAGGTGGTCGGGGTCGATCGGCTTGGTAAGATAATCGTCAAAACCCGCGGAAATGTACATTTCTTTTGCGCCCGAGACAGCGTTTGCGGTAAGGCAGATCATCGGGGTATCGGCATTGACGAAATCTTTTATTGTAAGCATTTCCTGTAGTGTCTCGATACCGTCCTTTTCGGGCATACGGTGGTCGAGGAAGATGATATCATATTTCTTTTCCGACGCGAGTCCTATGCACTCATTGCCGCTCTCCGCCGTATCTATCTTCACAAGCGTCTTTTTGAGCAGGCTCCTGAAGACTGTAAGATTCATGCGTGTATCGTCCACCACAAGTATCTCTGCCTCCGGAGCGGTGAACTTCTCCTTGTAGCGCTTCCTTTCGGCAAGCGTTCTGCGGTAGGATTCCTCATAATTGCCTATCGGCGCTTCGTCCACAACTATCTGATCTACGGTGAACGCAAAAGTCGAGCCTTCGCCGTAAACGCTGGAAACTTCGAGCCTTGTGCCCATCATATCCAGCAGCCGCTGTGTTATGTTCATTCCGAGACCTGTACCCTCGATGGTGCGGTTGCGTTCTTCTTCGATGCGCTCGAATGCGGAGAACAGCTTATCCATGTCCTCCTGCTTTATACCGATACCGGTGTCGGCTATCTCGAACCGCAGACCTATATGTGCGGTATCATCTGCGATCCCGCGGTCTTCGTAAGATACCTTAATGGTGACGGAACCCTTTTCCGTGTATTTCACGGCATTCGTCAGGATATTTGTAACGACCTGCTTGATGCGTATCTCGTCACCGTGCAGCATATTGGGTATATTACTGTCAACCTTTATGAATACCTCCAGTCCCTTTGCATCCGCACGGGTCTGTATCATGGTAACAAGGTCGTTGAGCACCGACGCGAGGTCATAATCTACCGGTATGATATCCATTTTGCCGGCTTCTATCTTGGAAAAATCGAGGATGTCGTTCACTATGCCGAGCAGGGTGTTGCCGGCATTCCGGATATTTTCCGCATAAGCCACAGTGCCGGGTTCATTGGATTCGCGCAGTATCATCTCATTCATGCCGAGCACCGCGTTTATCGGCGTGCGTATCTCATGGGACATATTCGACAGGAAAACAGACTTTGCTTCACTGCGCGCTTCCGCTATATGAAGTTCGGATTCAAGCTCTTTCTCATGCTTGACGGCGTTGATATAATTCGTCATATCCGATATCATGCGCTGCATCGCGGTGTTTATCTGCAATATCTCGTTGTCCTCACCTTTAAGCGGTATGTTTTTCAGCTTTTCAAGGAGTTCCGGGCGCTTCTCCTCTTCTTCCGAGAAATAGTCGTTCATCACGGAAGACATGGTCTTTATCGGAGTCACCACCTTGCGCACTATGATATTGTTGAAGAACATAGCGAGCGGCATAGATATGCACAGAACGATAAGACCGAGCTGCAGATCCATTATCAGGATATCTCTGCCGGTCAGAGAAAAAGTGTCGCTTATCATATTCAGCTGATCGTCGGACAGATCGAACTCACGCCCGTCCTCTTCCGGCTTCATCGGCGGTCTGAATATCGGCGTTTCTTGTTCGGAATAATAATAGACACCGGTATTCTCCGTATTTTCTGAACTTGTTGTATTTGCTGTATCTCCCGTGCCCGAAGTATCCGCAGTCTCACCGCTGTCTGCATCATCGTCCAAAACATCGAGTGAGTCTATCTGTTCGTCCGAAAGCGATATGGTACGCTGTTCAAACATTCTCTGCCGCTGACTGCGGGCGTACTGACTGGTCTGCGCATTGGAAAGGAGCACCGCGAAAAAACTGAGGAGCACCGCTTCCGACATAGTCATGATCATTATCTGACGCTTAAGCACGGAATGACCGCTTGCGAGAAACTCCTGCGAGTTCTGATACTCCTCAGTATAGACATAAGCGTTACCGACAAACTTCTTTATCTTGTCAGGCACGAAACGGAAGAACAGCACCTGCGTGAATATCGCAGCCGCCACCTCCGGAAATACACCGAGACACAACGTAAAAAGGTTGCTGCCGCTGTAGTCCGAGCTGAAACTCATGAGCTGCACAAATACTATGTACAGCGACCCTCCGAGTATCAGCGTCAGATACAGCGTTGCAAGCAGTGACTTCCACCATTTAACATACCAGCGGTTCGCGGCGAAAAAACCTGCCACTACTGCGATGACAAAATATATCATCAGTGAGAAAAGTCCGTCTATGACTCCGCCGTTCACCAATGCCTGCGCAAAAAGCGCGGCAAGAAACATTATAACACCGTACTGATAGCCGCAGATACCCGAAACTATGATAACAAAATAGTCCGAAACCGAGAAAGTAACTCCCAGGAACTCAAACCTCGCTATAGATGACGCCAGTGTATCGCCCGACCGAAGCCAGAGCAAAATTGCGCTCATGAATGCTGTTATAAGAAGATTTATCCCGGTTCTTGTAAGTTTCTGCTTTCTTGTCATCTGAGTCCTACCTGCTTTTCGTTCAGCTCTCTGAAATAATGCGGTCCTTGCCGCTGTTCTTGCCTATGTACAGACGCTTGTCGGCAAGGGATATGAGCTTTTCTATATTTTCGGCATCGTCATGACCGCACATACCGAATGTCATTGTTATCTTTATATTGTGATGCCCGCTCTCCACTGTGGTGTTCCGTATCTCGTCATGTATTTTTCCCATAACATCAAGGCAAGATCCGTATGTGCCTTTTATAATAATGAGCATCTCCTCACCGCCCCAGCGGCACACGACCCCGCGGTCGCCGACATTGTTCCTGATTATTTCAGCCACCTTACGCAGCACGTTGTCGCCGGCATTATGTCCGAAGGTATCATTGACCTTCTTGAAATCGTCTATATCTCCGAGGATAACACAGTAGGGGGCTTTGCTCTGTAAATACTGTTCAAAAGTTTCATGTATGTGGTTTCGGTTGCGAAGTCCGGTGAGTTGGTCGTAATACGCGAGATAATCGAGCTTATCGTTCTGATCTTTCAGTATTTTGAAGTCGTGGTTTATCTTTGCTATGAACATGACCGAGAATATCAGCATTATAAAAATAGCAATAGTCATGTTTATCGTTGCCACGGAACAGATGAACGCCGGTGGAAAAGCATTATACTTTGTCATGGCATACACGCTTCCGTGCAGCACCCATATCATCCCCGTACCGTTTATCAGGGCAAGAATGGATGAGACCCTGATCGGATGCCTGAAAGCAGGGTCGAGGAATGTCACAAAATACGTCACGGGGATTATTGC
This sequence comes from uncultured Clostridia bacterium, assembly GCA_946183095.1. Classification (GTDB taxonomy): domain Bacteria; phylum Bacillota; class Clostridia; order Oscillospirales; family Ruminococcaceae; genus Ruminiclostridium_E. The sequence goes on from CAMHBE010000040.1 coordinate 8,316, forward strand.
AAGCGAAAAAAGCGTGAACTGATAATCATACCCGATGAGCACGCTGCACAAAATGCCGTGAGATACGATCTCGGCATACATCAGGAACAGCCATATTTTCGTGTACCTGTTTGTCCTTACAGCAATCAGCCCCGAAAGATACATTACCGAACTGCACCAGTTGAACACCGCGAGTTCGGTAACATTCACGCAGGTAAAAAGTATCGCATAAAAAGAATGTATGATAAGGCAGGCGGCATAGATGACGCGATATCGCATCACATTGCCTTCTTCACTGCCTGCCCGCGAAATAAATTCACGGATAAACGAAGATTTGTATCTTATATTGACGTTCATTGCATTATGTCCTTTTTTGCAATTATACTTATTTATTATACTACAAATCGCCGAATAAATCAATAGCAGGCAGAAAAAATAATGTTTATTTTCTGAAAATTATTATAAATGTGCTTCTTCGGACAATAAAATCGCCAAAGCTCTTTACAAAATCTTAAAAATGTAGTATAATAATATGTATATTTGTCAAATGCGTTAAGGGGGATGACCATGCTTCAGTACGAAGAACTTATACTTGAATTCGAGAACCTAAGGCCACAGCTTGCGGATCTTAAAGCCGCGATAAATCCCGATGGTCTGAAAAAAGAGATAGCAGAGCTGGAAGAAGAGACAGCAAAGCCCGACTTCTGGAACGATACCGAAAACTCACAGAAAGTATCGAGAAAACTCGGTGCGCTCAAAGGCAAGCTCGCACAATACGACAAGCTCGCTGAGAATTTCGAGGATGTCATCACAATGGCGGAGCTTGCTAACGAAGAAGACGACGAATGCATGCTCGGAGAGATAAAGGAGCTTGCCGACTCCACAAAGGCACAGCTTGAGGAGCAGAAGCTCGTTACACTGCTGTCGGGAGAGTTCGACGCAAAGAACGCCATTCTCACCTTCCACGCGGGCGCAGGCGGAACGGAAGCGCAGGACTGGGTGGAAATGCTTTACAGAATGTACAACCGCTGGGCAGAGCGCCACAACTTCAAAGTGTCGCTGCTCGATTACCTCGAAGGCGAAGAAGCCGGCATAAAGAGCGCTTCCATACTTATCGAGGGACTGAATGCCTACGGATTTCTCAAATCCGAGAACGGCGTTCACCGCCTTGTGCGCGTATCACCGTTCGACGCTTCGGGACGCCGCCACACGAGCTTCGCGAGTCTTGAAGTCATGCCGGAGATAGACGAAGATACATCGGTGGATATCCGTCCCGAGGATATCGAAATGGAAGTGTACCGTTCCAGCGGCGCGGGCGGTCAGAAGGTAAACAAGACCAGTTCCGCAGTTCGTCTGATACACAAGCCCACAGGTATAGTATGCGCCTGCCAGACTCAGCGTTCACAGGTTCAGAACCGTGAGTACGCAATGCGTATGCTGATCTCAAAACTTGTTGAGATAAAGGAACGCGAGCATCTCGAAAAGATATCGGATATCAAGGGCGAACAGCTCCAGATCGCATGGGGCGCGCAGATACGCTCCTATGTGTTCATGCCCTACACACTCGCGAAAGACCACCGCACAGGCTACGAAATGGGCAACATACAGGCAGTAATGGACGGCGACATCGACGGTTTCATCAACGCGTATTTAAAGAGCAAAGCGCTCGAAAGCAATGAATAAAAACGACATCATCCCTCTCACGATAGCGGATATCACCGGCGAGGGCGCGGGAATAGGAAGATATGACGGCATGGCTGTGTTCGTGCCGTTTTCCGCAGTCGGAGACAAACTCGATGTCCGCATCGTCAAAGTCGGCAAAAGCTACTGCTACGGCAGGACAGAGCAGATAGTCGCTCCCTCTCCCGACAGGCAGCCTGCGGACTGTCCCGTTTTCGGAAAGTGCGGCGGCTGCGCGTATCGGCATATCTCTTACGACGCAGAGATCCGCGCAAAGGAAAACATCATCCGTTCCGCTTTTGAGCGCATCGGCAAGCTATCTCCTGACTTTCTGCCGATAATACCCGCCGGTACAGCAGACGGATACCGTAACAAAGCGCAGTATCCCGTCGGGCGTGACGCAAACGGCGAGATCGTCTGCGGCTTCTACGCACAGCGCAGTCATCGTATCGTTCCGTGTGAAAAATGTATGCTCGAAGCCGATATTTTTGCGGAAATACGCAGTTTTGTCGTCGGAATGTGCAGGGAGCTGAAAGT
>CAMHBE010000041.1 GCA_946183095.1 uncultured Clostridia bacterium
TCTTTCGGCAACTTTTACGGGCATACCGGTCTCTTTGTTTATCAGCTTGTCAAGCCCTTTGAGCAGCGCCCCGCCGCCTGCGAGCATGATACCCTGATCTATGATATCCGCCGACAGCTCCGGAGGTGTCTTTTCGAGCGTCACCTTGATAGCTTCGACAACATGGCTGAGAGGTTCCGCAAGAGCCTCGCGTATCTCTTCGCTCGTGATGGTGATGTTCTCCGGCAGACCGTTGAGCAGGTTGCGCCCCTTGATATCCATGACCGGCTCATTTTCGCTGTACGGATACGCAGAACCTATGGCTATCTTGATGTTTTCGGCTGTGCGCTCACCGATAAGCAGATTATAGCGCTTTTTGATGTAGTTTATGATCGAGTTGTCAAATTCGTCGCCCGCGACACGAACGGAACGTGAAGTTACGATACCGCCGAGGGATATCACCGCGACTTCGCTGGTACCGCCGCCGATATCGACTATCATGCTGCCGGTAGGGTCGGCCACCGGGAGTCCCGCGCCGATAGCGGCAGCCATAGGTTCTTCGATTATTGAGACACGTTTTGCGCCCGCACTCTGCGTGGCTTCTTTTACCGCTCTGCGCTCTACCGCCGTAACGCCCGACGGGATGCAGATGATCACACGGGTCTTTACGAACTTTCTGCCCTTGACCGCTTTGGAGATGAACTCCTGAAGCATACTGGTGGTCATGTCAAAATCCGCGATAACTCCGTCTTTCAGCGGTCTTACGGCAACTATGGAACCGGGTGTGCGTCCGATGACATCCTTAGCTTCCTGACCGACGTATCTTACACGCTCATACTTTACGTCAACGGCAACAACGCTGGGCTCGCGGATTATGATGCCCTTACCGCGCATATACACGAGGGTATTTGCTGTTCCGAGGTCTATACCTATATCTTTTGTAAACATACTGCCTCCGAAATTCTATCTATGCAAATAATTTGCCTATTTTCATAACATTACTATTATATCACGATTTCGGCAATGTTACAACTTGCAAAAGATTAAAATTTTACGGAATATTATGGTATTTTATTAGTCAAAATGTCTTACGCCGCATTAAACCGTGCATCGGCAACGTTTACACAAGACAGGAGGTCATCTTCCCGTTGATCCGAAGCCGCCTTCTCCCCTTTCGGTGAAGCCGAGTTCGTCGCGTTCGGTGTATATCGGAACGAGCACGGGCAGTATGACGAGCTGTGCGATGCGGTCGCCGTGCCTTATGATATACGGTTCGTCGGAATGATTTATGAGCGGTACTTTTATCTCGCCGCGGTAGTCGCTGTCGATAACTCCCACGCAGTTTGCAAGCGATACGCCGTGCTTGCTCGAAACGGAGCTGCGCGGAAAGACAAATCCGCCGCTGCGTCTGTCGAGCAGCTCTATGGCGATTCCCGTCGGTATCAGCTTTCTCTCGCCCGGTGCTATCCTCACATCCTTGTCAAGGCACGCGAACAGGTCGGCTCCCGCGCTTCCGGGAGTTGCACGGTACGGCAGCTTTGCCCTTTCATCCAGCTTTTTTACAAATATGTTCAATCACATTACCCCCCGGTAATAAAGTCCGCGCGTGATATCCGGCAGGTCGATGCTCCGCCCGTGAGCGTATGCCGTGACCACCGGCGTGATATCGTCCTCCGTGGTGAAGCGCAGCACCGCGAAATCCGTGCGGAAGTCCGCAAGACGGTCGCTCAGCACCAGAACGTTGCTGTTCAGTATCTCCACCGTGTTCTCGCCGCACAGCACGTCAAGTTTATTGCCCTTGCGGTCGGTGAGCTGCCTGCCGCAGCGCGGTCTTCCGCAGGGCTTTCCGTCGCTTATCGGACAGCGTCTGTTGAGCATAAGCGGGAGTTTCCCGTAAGCTAGAAATCCCGTCGGTATCGGCTTATCGAGCGCGTTTATGCGGCGCACCGTGAGTTCCGGCGAAACTATCATATCGCATACCCCGCATTCCGCGAAAAAACGCATCGTCTCGCTGTTCGTGCAGTTGAGACGGTTCCCGCCGTGTACGATATACCCGCAGTCCTTCAGCAGCTCTGCATGACCTGTGGTGTGTGCCAGCGCACGGGTGAACCCCTTTTCACGCAGAGCGGTGAATCCACGGCGGACGTCATCTTCGCAGTCGGCGAGATATTCCGGCGGCAGCAGCACCACGCGTTCCTCGTTTCCGGCAGCGTTTTCCGCGAGCCGCGACGGTGCATACACAAGACCGATATCGCTGCACGACAGCGCCTGTGCAAGCTGTCCGGAAGAATACACCCACGCCCTCAGTTCCATGAAGCTCATGTTGCCGCCTCACCTCTGCGCGCGATAAGCTCTTCCGCCGTCTGCATCGACGTGTCGCTGTCATCGCCCGATATCAGCCTTGCAACTTCTTCGACTTTCTCCTCATGCGTCAGCGAATGTACCGTCGTGTATGTCCGGGTATCGTCGGTGTTTTTGCGTATGAGCAGATGATTGTCGGAAAGTGCCGCTATCTGCGCAAGATGCGTAACGCAGATCACCTGCCGTTTTCCGGATATCTCGGACAGTTTCGTACCGACCTTGCGTGCGGCGCGTCCGCTGATACCCGTGTCTATCTCGTCGAATATCATGGTGGGTGTATCGTCGCTCTCTGCGGATACGCTCTTTATCGCAAGCATTATTCGGGAAAGTTCGCCGCCGGATGCCGCTTTTGCAATGGGTTTGAGATCCTCGCCCTTGTTCACGGATATCATCAGTTCGACGTTATCCATGCCGTTGACGGTGATCTTGCCCTGCGTGATATCGAAATACAGCCGCACATCGGGCATATCGAGGAACCGCAGCTGTTCGGTCATCTCCTCGGTCAGCTTGTCCGCAGCCTTGCGGCGGAGTTCCGATATCTCCCCCGCCATGCGCCTTACTTCCTCGGCGGTGCGGTGTCTTTCCTCGTTCAGCTCAGCAAGGGTGTTGTCACACTCGGAAAGTTCTTCCAGTTCCCGCTTCCATTCCTCGCATTTATCTATGATCTCGTCCGTTTCCAGACCGTATCTGCGTTTCAGCCAGAGTATGCCGCTCATCTTCTCTTCGAGAGCCTGCAAGCTCTCCTCGCCGTCGCTGTCCGGCAGCAGTTCGCTGACATCGGCTCCGATATCCCGCAGCTCCACGGAAAGTGACCGCAGACGTGCGGAGAGTTCCTCACATTCGGGGACGTACTGCTTTATCCCGTCGAGCAGCTTTGCGGCAGCGTCGGTCATATCCGCCGCGCCCTGTTCCCCGTCGTCGCCGGAAATGCCGACAGACGCGCCGGACAGTGCGTTCGTGATATCTTCGAGGTTGCGGGCACGGTCGAGCTTTTCCGATATCAGCGCTTCATCGCCCTTTTTCAGTTTCAGCTTTTCGACGGCAGCTATGTCTTCCTGCAATTTCGATATGCGGTCATCCTTTTCGCTGTTTTCTGCTTCGAGCAGCTTTATGCGCCTTGTCAGCGACGAGAACACCCTGAAAACTCCCGCGTATTCCGAAAGTTTTTCACCAAGCCCCGCGCAGTTGTCGATAAGTTCGCGCTGGTTCGCATTATCTATAAGTATGCGGGTATCATGCTGACCGTGTATGTCGATAAGTCCCACGGCTATATCTTTCAGCATCGCGGCGGTGGCGGGCTGACCGTTGATGCGCACCTGTCCCTTGCCGTCGGCGGAGATATCACGCTTTATGAGCAGTTCACCGTCCGCGGGATAGCCGTTTTCGGTGAGTTTTTCCGCAACGCGGGCGGGTATGCTGTCGAAAACGGCGGAAACGCTCGCTTTTGTCGTTCCCGTGCGTATCAGCTCCTTATGCGCCCTTCCGCCGAGCACAGCGTTTATCGCACCTATGAGGATGCTCTTTCCGGCGCCTGTCTCGCCGGAGAAAACGTTGAACCCGTCGGTGAATGTTATGTCGGCTTTTTCAATGACCGCGAGATTTTCAATATACAGTTCCTTTAACATATCACTCAGCCTATATCATCTTTTTCAGAGAGTCCGCAAGTCTGACCGCGTCGCTCTCCGTTCTTGCAAGAATAAAAATAGTATCGTCGCCGGATATCGTACCGACCACGCTTTCCATGTTCATGGCGTCGAACATTGCGCAGACCGCGCTTGCAAGACCCGCTCTGCACTTCACGCAGACCATGTTTCCCGCACTTTCGACACGGTTCACCGACTGTCCGAAGATGCCCGTGAACTGCCGCTTGCTGGCATTCGACGCGCGCATATAGCAGGCAACGCCGTTGTCGGACAGCGCCTTTTCCAGCGAAAGCTCATTTATATCGCGGGAGACCGTCGCCTGCGTGACATTGTAACCACGCTCACTGAGCTTTTCGCGCAGCATTTCCTGATTTTCTATCTCAAACTCGGAGATGAGCGCGAGTATCTCCGAGTGACGTTTCGATTTCATTGCAGCACCTCATTTCAGCGATGCCATAAGGTTTTTGGCAACAGCCCCGTAAAAGCTGTTCTCACCGGTTTCCACAAGCTCGAAGGTGACGGGAGAACGGCGGATGACGATATCGGTATCCGGCTCCAGCGGTATATTGCTGCTGCCGTCAACGCTGATATCCGCGCTGCTGCCCTCGTATCTCGCGTAGCCTACGGTGATGGTATCGTTCCCGCCGAACACCATAGGTCTGCTGAACAGGGTGTGCGGGCAAAGCGGGGTTAGTTCGATGCACTCAAGCGTCGGTTCGATTATAGTGCCGCCCGCTGACAGCGCGTATGCGGTGGAACCCGTCGGTGTGCTGAATATCAGCCCGTCGGCGCGTATGGTGAGCACGGTTATGCCGTTTATCTTTACGGTAAATTCCGGCAGCTTCACGTTCGTGTCTTTATACAGGACGATATCGTTCAGTGCGCGGTATTCTTTGCAGCCGTCCGCTGTCGGGATATCAGCCGACAGCATCATCCTCCTGCTGACGGTGTATGTCCCGTCGGCAAGCGCGGAGAGCCTGTCGAGTTCATCCGCACCCAGCGCGGTCATGAATCCCACGCGTCCGGTATTTATCCCGACAAGCGGCTTTCCCGCCGCGGCAGCTTTTCTCCCCCATTTGAGTATCATGCCGTCGCCGCCTATCGTCATCAGCATATCGCACGCCGCAACGGCTTCATCGTCCGGGACGTATTCCGCCCGCTCGTCATTGCACAGCGAACGGACGCTCTCCGCAAGCAGCGGCTTTATCCCGTATTCTTTCAGCTTCGCTATCACAGACGGCATTGCCGCTATGCTTTTCTGCTTGTCGAGACACGGGGCTATAAGAATGTTCATTTCAAAACTCCTGAATGTGGTGATAATGCGCATTACGCGTATCATGCAGCGCTCCTCACGGTATTACGCAGTGCATGAGGTATTCAACATTGCCGTCGCCGCCGGTTATCTTCGAGGGAACGGTGCGGATATCCTCAAATCCGAGATCCGACGCAAAACCGCATATATCTCTGACGATACGCTCGCGGAGTTTCGGATCCCTGACAACTCCGCTCTTTCCGATACGCGCCTTTCCGATCTCGAACTGCGGCTTTATCAGCGTTACGCACACCGCGCCTCCGGCGGCAAAACGCGTAAGTTCCGGCAGTATTAGTTTCAGCGAGATGAAGGAGACATCGGCGGATATAAAGTTCACAGGCTCCGGGATATCATTCCCGTCCGCCCTGCGGATATCCAGTTCTTCAAGCGATATCACCCGATTGTCGGCGCGCAGCTTTTCCGCAAGCTGCGACTTCCCCACATCGACCGCATATACCTTAGCAGCTCCGTTTTGCAGCATACAGTCCGTGAACCCGCCTGTTGATGCTCCGACATCGAGACATACCGCACCCGTAAGGTCGAGCGAGAACTCCTCTATCGCCGTTTCGAGCTTCAGTCCGCCTCTGCCGACATATTTCGTAAGGTCGTTCAGATCGTGTATCTGTATCTCGGTACCGGCGGCATCGTCGAAACGTTCCGAGGGTCTTGCGACCGTCTTTCCGTTCACCGTTACACTTCCCGCGCCGATAAGCTCCTGCGCAGCCGTGCGGCTCTTTGCAAAGCCCTTCTCTGCCATTATGACATCTATGCGCTTTAACATTGCCCGTCGTTTACCTTCTTTATCATCCCGTCACGGTCAAGTCCGGCATCCCTCAGCTGCGTTTCGGCATCCGCCGCTCCGACCGCTCCCGTCACCGCGACTGTCTCGTATTTACCGCGAAAGCCGCGCCCGTTCAGCACCGGCAGCAGCTTTTCCGCGATACCGCCGCTTTTCATGCCCTCTTCAAAGAATATGACCCTTTTGTAGCCTGCGGCGATGTCTGCGACATCTTCCGGTATCGGGAATATTTTCAGCAGTATAAGCGAATCCGCGCCGTCGATATCCACCATGTCATGCGAGATGCGCCCGTAGGTGATCGTCAGCGTATCATTGCCGCTGCCGTTGTAGTAGTAGTCACGGTATTCCTCGTCAACGCCGTCGGGGCAGCTTCCGCGGGGGTACCGCACAGCCGCTATACCGCCCGTTCTATGCAGGCTTTCAGAGTTGCGGCATCGAACGGAGAATATATCTCGGTATTCGGTATCATCGACAGCATCGGAACATCGTACAGACCTTGATGCGTTTCACCGTCCTCGCCCACAAATCCCGCCCTGTCAGTGAGCAGGACGATATGCTTTTTCTCTATCGACGCATCGTGAACGAGCTGGTCAAAACAGCGCTGCAAAAATGTGGAATACACCGCGAACACGGGTATCATGCCCCTGCTCGCAAGTCCGCAGGAGAACGTCAGCGCGTGCTGTTCGGCTATACCCACATCGAAAAATCTTTCGGGGTACGCTTTGGCGAAATGCTCCAGTCCGGTCGCGTATTTCATCGCCGCCGTGACCGCGCAGATACGGCGGTCCGTTTCTCCGAGCCGCAGCAGTTCAAGCCCCGCCGTCTCGGAGAATGTACCGCTTCGCAAAGATGCACGGTCGCGCTTTGCAACTCCGTGATATTCGCCGGAGTTCAGTTCCGCGGGGCGGTAGCCCTTGCCCTTTTTCGTCTTGACATGAACGATGCAGGGACCGTTGGTGAGTTTTGCGACTTCGAGCACTTCAATGAGTTTTGCAAGGTCGTGACCGTTCACGGGACCGTAATATTTCAAGCCTAAGCTCTCGAAGATGTTGCTCTGGTATATGGCGAATTTTATCAGGTCTTTTGTGCCGCTCAGCGAACGGGAGATGTCCTTTCCTATCTCTGAGTGAGAGAGGAACTCCTTCACGGCTTCCTTCTTGTCGAAATATGACCTCGACGAGCGCATTTTCGTGAGGTGTTCGGCGACCATTCCCTTGCTGCGGGATATCGACATTTCGTTGTCGTTGAGCACTACTATAAGGTTGTTCGCGAGCTTACTGACGTTGTTCAGACCCTCATACGCCTGACCGCCTGTGAGCGCCCCGTCGCCTATGACGGCGATAACGCTGCCCTTTTCGCCTTGCAGCTCCATAGCTTTCGCGATGCCCAGCGCCGCCGACACGGAAATACTGCTGTGACCGCCGATGAACGCATCATGTTCGCTTTCCGACTGCCGCGGGAATCCCGATATGCCGCCCTTTGAGCGAAGCGTGGAAAATCTCCCGTACCTGCCGGTTATTATCTTATGTGTGTAGGACTGATGCCCTACGTCAAAAACAATCTTGTCTTCCGGAGTAGTGAAAACGCTGTGCAGCGCGACGGTGAGTTCCACGACACCGAGGTTGGACGCGAGATGTCCGCCCGTCTGCGGTACGCTTTCTATAAGGAACTGCCGTATCTCGGTGCAGAGCTGCTTTTTCTGCTCGATATCGAGAGTTTTTATATAGTCGGAAGACAAGTTTTCCGAAAGCAGCATTTTCTCACCGACCTTTCAAGTTGATCATATCGGGAATGCTATGCCGACGATGATGCCGAGCAGCGCCCCGCACATTACCTGCAAAGGCGTATGACCGAGCAGCTCTTTGAGTTCCTTTATCTCGGACTCGTTCTCGGTCTCATCAACTTCGATGTCAACTTCCTCGTCGATCTTTTCTACTATCTCATCGTCGAGCTTATCGACCACCTTGCGGAGCCTGTTGATCTCGTGGGCGTGCTGACCCGCAGCCCGCCTTACACCGCACGCGTCATACATGACGATGAACGCGAAGGACATTGCAAGAGCGGCCTCTACGGAATTCGACCCGCTGACACGGCAGGTGGTTATGGCAAGTGCGCAGACGAACGCCGAATGAGAGGACGGCATACCGCCGGCGCCCCATATACGCTCCAGCCTGAAAGTGTGGTACTTGATTGCATAGGATATAGTTTTGAGGAATTGTGCGATAAGCCAGCTCACAACAGCCGCTACCAGCACGATATTTACATAGTCCGAGATCATTGCATTATCCGCATCCGCTGTGGATGCCCTCCGGTAAACTTATTTTTTTCTTGCAAGCAGCAGTGTCGTTATCCCCCTGACAAACTCGTTGTCCGGAAATCCCGCCAGCGCATCGACCGCTTTTCCGGTGTATTCCCGCGCGGCATCCTCCGCCCTTGCAAGTCCGTAACTTCTGACGTAAGTGTGCTTATCGAGCGTTTCATCGTTGCCGACAGGCTTTCCGAGCACCTCCGTGCTGCTTGTCACATCGAGTATATCGTCGATGATCTGGAATGCCAGCCCCAGGTTCTCGCCGTAATCTTCCGCAAGCGCCGCATACCGCTCCTCGTCGGGGCTGCACGCGCAATATACGCCGCACAGGCACGCGGCTTTTATCAGAGCCGACGTTTTGCGGCTGTACATTCTCAGGAGCGTTTCGCCCGGGAGCTCATTGCCGGCGTTCGCGGTATCGGTCTGCTGACCGCCTATCATGCCGTCCATGCCGCAAAGGTGAGAGAGTGCTCTTATGCACTTTACGGCTGCGGGAGGAGGGATGGTGCGCGATGATGCTATCGTTTCAAAGGGAAGTATCGCCAGAGCGTCCCCCGCCAGCAGCGCCGTACATTCCCCGAACGCCTTGTGGCAGCTCGGCTTGCCCCGCCGAAGATCGTCATTGTCCATGCAGGGCAGGTCATCGTGTATCAGCGAATATGTGTGCATATACTCCACCGCACAGGCGGCATCCAGAGCGTTGTCGGCATCCCCGCCGCACATCTCGCAGAATGCCAGCGTCAGCACCGGTCGAATGCGTTTCCCGCCTGCTGACAGGCTGTATCTCGCTGCCTGCATGACCTGCGCACAGTCGGGGTCTTCGGCGGGAAATATGTCGTACAGCCTGCTTTCGACTTTTTTTATGTACAGATCGAGTTTATCCATGTCAGACCTCTCCGCCGTCTATCTTCCCGATCTTCAGCTTTGCGGATTCTATTTCCTTTTTGCAGTCCTCGGTCAGCTTTGCGGCTTCCGAGTACAGCTCCACCGCTTTTTCCAGCGGCAGTTCCTTATTGTCCATTTCTTTGGAGATCTCGGTGAGTCTCCTGTATGCTTCATCAAATTTCATAGGTAAGGTTTCCTTTGTATAGTCGTGTTATCGCAGTGTATCCGATCAATCAAGCTTTTTTGAAGATACTGCTTCTGCGGTAACTTCACCGTCGGAGAGGCGTATCTGCAGCTTATCGCCGGGAGAAACATCCTCCGCACGGGTAAGCGCTTTCCCGTCGCGGTATGTGATAGAATAGCCTCGCAGCAGTACGGCAAGCGGGTTGAGGGCTTCAATGACCGCTGCGGTATGCACGAGCGAACGTTCCCGCGATTCCACAAGGCTGTGTGTTTTGAGATGAACTGTGTTTTCGAGCGCAGACACTTTGTCGGAGCAGCTGTCGGTCAGCGCGGTCATTTTCGCGCGTATGCTGCCGGCAATGCCGATAAGTTTCTGCTCATCCGTCCGCAGGCGCTGCACCGGGCTTTTGGCACGGATATCGGAACTTACTATGCGAACAGCGGCGGACTTGTTCTCGATAACACGGTACAGCATCTGCCCTATCGCGGCTTTTTTGTCGTCAAGGGCGGCAATTACCTCGTTCTTGTCGGGAACAGCAAGTTCAGCAGCAGCACTCGGTGTGGGGGCGCGCTTGTCGGCTGTAAAATCGGCTATGGTGAAGTCCGTCTCATGTCCGACCGCGGATATCGTAGGTATGCGGCTCGCAAAGATCGCTTTTGCCACAGCCTCGCTGTTGAAGCACGACAGATCCTCCGCGGAACCGCCGCCGCGCCCGAAGATTATCACGTCGGCATCGGTGGTGTTGGCTCTCGCGAATGCCTGCACCAGCGACTCGGGAGCCTGTTCGCCCTGCACCGCCGCCGGTATCAGCACGACCTGCACCTGCGGCCAGCGTCGTGACAGCACATTGCGTATGTCCTGCAAAACAGCGCCGGTCTCAGATGTAATAACGCAGATCTTTTCGGGTATCTTCGGGATATCGCGTTTCTGCGCGAACATCCCGGCAGCTTCAAGGCGGGCTTTCAGCTTGTCGAACTCCTCCGAGAGGGCACCTGCCCCGTCGTGGGTCATTTCCGAAACG
>CAMHBE010000042.1 GCA_946183095.1 uncultured Clostridia bacterium
CAGGCTGTTGAATATCAGCAGCCACCCGAGAATGTTCCCGATCATTTTGTAGTTCATATTTATCTGCCTTTATTTCTCTATGATATCTGTGATGTCGTGAAGCGCAAGGCTCGACACGATGATGACGGAATCGCCGACTTCCATGGTATCGCCGCCGCGCGGGATTATAACTTTCTTGTCACGCAGTATCGACGCCACCAGCACATTCTTTTTGAGTTTAAGCTCCATCAGCGGCTTGCCGACGATCGGGGAATTTTCCTTGATGATGAACTCGGAGGCATCGACCTTGCCCTTGATGATGTTGTAGAGCGTCTCTACGTTGCTGCCGATCGTGTTCTTCATTGCGCGGACATAACGCACGATGTTGTCGGAGGTGATGTTCTTCGGGTAGATGACGGTATCAAGCTCCAGATGCCGTATAACATCGTCAAAGTCGATGCGGTTCACTTTTGTGACGAGTTTTCCGCAGCCCACGGATTTTGCAAACAGGGACAAAAGGATGTTCTCCTCGTCAAAGTTTGTGAGAGCAACGAACCCGCCCGTATTCTCGATGCCTTCTTCGTAGAGCACCTGCTGGTCGATGGCATCGCCGTTTATGACGGTGACATCTTCGAGTTCTTCCGACATCTCATCACACTTTACGGGGTCTTTCTCTATGACCTTGACCGCAATGCCCGAGCGTGTAAGGCGTTCACACAGGTAGTGCGTGATGTCTCCGCCGCCGACGATCATTACGTCCTTTACGGAGTTGGTGCGGTAGTGTATCTGCTTGAAGAAGGTATTGGCATTCTTCGGGGAAGCGATAATTGAAATAACGTCCTTGTCGATGAATCGGAACTCTCCGTTCGCTATGTAGGCATTGTCGCCGCGCTCCACGGTACAGACAAGTATATCGCAGTGCAGCTTTGTGGATATCTCCTTTACCGCAAGTCCCGCGAGCGGACTGTCCTCCGGCAGCTTGAATTTCAGCAGTTCCACTCTGCCCTTGGCGAAGGTGTCTATCTTTATAGCCGACGGGAACCTCAGAACTCTCGCGATCTCCGCGGCAGCCGACTGTTCGGGATTAACGACCATAGCAAGACCGAGTTCTTCTTTAAGGTAGGGAGCCTCGCTGCTGTACTGCGGGCTTCTCACGCGGGCAATCGTATGGCAGTTACCTGCCTTTTTTGCAATAAGACAGCACAGCAGGTTCAGCTCGTCCGAACCAGTCACCGCTATCAGCAGGTCGGCATCCTTTATGCCAGCCTCCTGCTGTGTAAGATGCGTAGCGCCGTTGCCGACAACACCGAGCACATCATACCTCGCAGCCGTTTCGTTCACCTTCGCGGGTGAAAGGTCGATCACGGTTATATCGTTATCCTCTTCACTGAGCTGTCCCGCAAGCGCCTGTCCGACCTTGCCGCAGCCTACAATTATAATGTTCATATTCACCTCATACAATGCAGCGGTACTGCGGGCACCGCCCGCACCCGCCCGGGATGCTCACGCCGCCCCCGGGTCCCCGGCGCAAGCGTACCGCTTGACCATATTATGATATATATGTCATGCGTAATATAAGAACTTTATCTTCTATAATACTCCTTTTTTGTTGAATTGTCAAGTAAAAAGACCGATCCTTCGGCAAGACCGGTCTTACAGACTATTTCGGGCACTCACACCGTGGTCAGCACTCAAGACGCCTGCCGATATATCCGGCGACTTCGTTCTCGGCAATTCCGAGCACGAAAGAAAATTCGGGATAGATCATGTTTTCGGCAGCACGAAGGGCATTTTCGTCGGAAACAAGCACCTTTTTACCGCTCGAACGGCAGGACTCCGTGTGCAGATAGATAGTCTTGATGAGTGAGATGATGCGCGTGCAATTGCCCTCTTTGAGTATGGAGTCTATCTCGCTGCGGCGTTCTCTGGTGTTCTTGGTAAGGTTCACCTCGCCGTTTGCGGAATCGTCTATAGCCCTGTTCACCTCATCGGCTGTCATAGGCTTGCGAAGGCGCAGCTTTGCGGCAGTTACCGGAACAAAGTAAGACGATGACTGTGAGCTTATCGGAACAAGTTTAAGATAATCCGCATAGTTCACGTCGTCGAATGTCTTGTTCTCTACCGCTGCAATGCGGCATACACCCACTCCTTTGTAAATAACATAATCGTTCACGGCATATCCCGCTGCACCCATTGCAAAGACCTCCTTTTAGTCGATGTTGATATATTTCCTTTTATATATTATACCACATTTTTTTGCTTTTTAACATTGGCTTTTTGTACAAAAAACAGATTTTTTGCAAAACTTTTATGCACATTTCGTCAACAGTGCATAAAACCCGCTGACCCCTTATGATCCGCTGCCGGGACACCATAACGGTAACGCAGAAAAAATACTGTTGACAATCAGAGCCGTTTAGTTTATAATAAGGTATATCCCATTGCAGAAAGCCGGTAGTTCTATGATAACTGATATCACCAACGATCTCCGCAAGGAAAGACAAAAGAATTTTCTCATAACACTGGTGCTGTGCGTCGTCTGCATCGGCATCAATTTTCTGCTGTTCGGCATTGTGAACGGACTCGGGCTTCCGCTTTATCTCGACAGCGTCGGGATCATCCTCGCTTCCGCACTCGGAGGATATCTGCCCGGTATATTTGTCGGTTTTGCCACGAATATCATAAACTGCTTCTCCGATCCCTCTTCCATATACTACGGCATACTCAGTGTGCTGAATGCGGTCATAGCGGCTTATTTCGCCCACAAAGGCTGGCTGTCATTCAAAAAACCGCTGAAACTTTTACTCCTGACATTGATGCTCGCACTTGTCGGCGGAGGTCTCGGAACTCTTCTGCCGTGGTTCCTCGACGGGATATACTTCGACAGCGAATCCATAGCGCAGAAGCTCGTTGAAATGGGAATGACCGATCTTACAGCCGCTCAGCTCGCCGGGAACCTTATAATGGATATCTTCGACAAAGCCCTGACTGTCCTTATCGCAATGACCGTGATAACGCTGCTGCCGGCTAAAATAAAACAGCTCCTGCGTTTCAGCGGCTGGATGCAGGCACCGATGTCCGATACGGAAAAGGAAAAACTGCGCCACATAGGATGCAGGAAAATATCCGTCCGCACAAAGATAGTTCTTATCCTTATTGCCGCAATGATACTTATGGGCGCGGTAGCTACCGGTATCAGCTTCATCCTGTTTAGCAATGCGGCTGTCGAACAGCATATAAAGCTCGTTGAAGGCGTGGCGAATGTCGCTGCGGGATCTATCGACGGCGACAACGTTGACCGCTGGCTCTCCGAGGGTGAGGGTTCCGAAGGGTACAAAGAGACCGAGGCGCTGCTCAAAACGCTGAGAGACAGCGATGACGAGATAGAGTATGTTTATGTTTACAAGATACTCGAAGACGGCTGTCATGTCGTATTCGACATTGATACCGCCGACACAGAGGGTTCGCCGTTGGGAGCGGTCATTGATTTCGACCCGTCGTTTGAGAAATATATCCCCGCGCTGCTTGCGGGCGAGGAGATCGAACCTATCATATCAAACGATACCTACGGCTATCTGCTCACGGTCTACAAGCCGATATATGACAGCACGGGAAAATGTGCCGCATACGCAGCCTGTGATGTTTCCATGAAGCACATAGAGAATTACCGCACAAACTTTTTCACCGGCATGTGCTCGCTGTTCTTCGCGTTTTTCATAGTCATAGTGGCGGTAGTGCTCTGGGTAGTTGAATACCACATAGTCCTGCCTGTGAACTCTATGGCGAACTGCGCGGACAAATTCGCCTTCGACAACAACGAGACTCTGGAAAAAGGCGTTGAGAATACGAAGAAGCTCCGGATACAAACGGGCGACGAGATAGAGAACCTTTACAACGCGATAGTCAAAATGTCGGGCGACAGCGTTGAGCATCTTGAAGACATCAAGCGCAAGAATGACACTATCAGAAAGATGCAGAACGCGCTTATACTCGTTCTCGCGGATATGGTCGAAAGCCGTGACAAAAATACCGGCGACCATGTAAGAAAGACCGCCGCGTATGCGAAGATGATCATGAAGAAGATGAAGGAAATGGGCTTCTATCCCGAAGTGCTCACCGACAAATTCATCGACGATGTGGGCAATTCCGCACCTCTGCACGATGTCGGCAAGATAAAGGTCTCCGACATGATACTCAACAAGCCCGGCAGGCTCAACGACGAGGAATTTGTGATAATGCAGAGCCATGCTGCTATCGGCGGCGAGATAATAGACCAGGTGATAAACCTCGTTCCGGAGCCCGACTACCTTAAAGAAGCGAAAAACCTTGCGAAATACCACCACGAGAAGTGGAACGGCAAGGGTTATCCGGAAGGTCTGAGCGGAGAAGATATCCCGCTTTCAGCAAGGATAATGGCGGTGGCAGACGTGTTCGATGCGCTCGTATCGCGCAGGAGCTACAAGGAGCCGTTCTCATTCGAGCAGGCGTGTGAAATAATCCGCGAAGGTTCGGGTTCGCACTTTGACCCGCTCGTTGCGGAAGCGTTCCTGTCCGCGGAAAAGGAAGCGCGTGAGATAGCCGAGAGCTTCGGCGACAACACAGTGGTCGGCTACACAAAGGATGACCACGTTGACGACAGCGGAAAAGCAAGGTAGATGATAAGCAGATAGTGGTTTGAAAAGATGTCATTGTATGTCACTTGATAGTGTGGTATGATGTAAACTGCGGAGAGTGGTGAGAACACGATACCGCTTACGCGGCTGATCCGGACAGCCGTTATACGCTATCGCAAAGGAGTGATAAAGGCAATGGAAAACGAAAAAAACGTAAAGAATGAGAATGAAACGGTCAATGACGGCGAGAAGCTCTACACACAGAAACAGCTCGATACGGCTGTGGAAAATGAACGCAGAGAACTCGGAAAGAAACTCGCCGAAGCAGAAAAGCTTGCGGCTATGACCGAGAGCAAGCGTGCGGATTACAAGCGTGAGCAGCTCGAAAAGCAGCTCATGGAGCGTGAAGCCGCTGTCGCAAAGCGCGAACTCATGGCTGATGCGGTGGGTATGCTCACCGAGGACGGTCTGCCGGTGCAGCTCGCGCAGTGTCTCAACTATTCCGACCGCAGGAGCTGTGAGGAAAGCTTTGAGGCGGTCAAGAAGGCTTTCGGCGCGGCAGTTTCCGCCGCTGTCGGCGAACGTCTCAGAGGCTGCTCGCCGAAACGTTCTGTGGGCGGCAGTGCCGACGCTTTTCTTGACGGGCTTGGCATCAGATGAGTTCGTACCGATCTGCTGATGCGATGATAATATGACAACAAAGCGCTTTATCTTTGATGATAGGGCGCTTTTGCTGTGCTCTGAAATGTGCGTTTTTCTGCGGGCGGCGGGAAACTGCACAGAAACGGTACCGCCTATTATTATTTTAAAGGAGAATTTTATTATGGCTATCAATCTTGCGGAAAAGTATTCGTCTCAGGTGGATGAGGTGATCAGAAGAGGTCTGCTCTCTTCGGCAGGTGTGAACAATGATGTGGAGTTCGGCAATGCGCAGACCGTGAAGGTCTATTCGCTCGATACCGCTCCCCTCAACGACTATAACGCGGAGGGCGGCATGAGCAGATACGGCGAACCCGTTGAGCTCGAAGATACCGTTCAGGAAATGAAGATGACACAGCAGAAGTCCTTCACCTTCACTATCGACAAGACTTTCGAGGCGGATTCACCCGAAGGTGTGCGCAATGCCGGCAAGGCTCTCCAGCGCCAGATAGAACAGGTGATCATCCCCGCGATAGATACTTACCGCTTCTCTGTTCTTGCGGACAAGGCAGGCACGAAGATCTACAAGGAACTGACTGCGGATAACGCTTACGAGACTTTTGTTTCGGCAAATACCGCTATCACCGATGAGGAATTCCCCGTCGAGGGCAGAGTTGCATTCTGCTCGAACGCGTTCATAGAGCTGCTCAAGAAGGACGGCGGCTTCACAAAGGCTACCGAGCTTGCACAGGACAGGATCGTTTTCAAGGGCATGGTCGGCGACTGCGACGGTGTTGCTGTCATCGCTGTTCCCAAGCGCAGACTTCCCGAAAACACGGCGTTCATCATCACTCACCCGATGTGCGCTCCCGCACCCGTGAAGCTTCAGGAATACAAGATACACCGCGATCCGCCCGGTATCGCCGGTACACTCGTTGAAGGTCTGCTCTATCACGATATCTTTATTTTTGACAAGAAAAAGAAGGCTGTGGCGGTATGCTTCGACGGCGAGGAGCCTGTGCCCGGCACCGAGGACGACAGCGAACAGACAAACGGCTGATATCACGCCAGCGGTGAAAGGAGTTTCTCATGAGAAATATAGATGTGATGCGGATCCTTCTTCCGCCCGACGATAACAGTTCCGACCTCAGGCTCGGATACCTGCTTGCTTCCGCTGAGAATATGCTGCTCGACTACATCGGCAGAGATACGCTTCCCCCGCGACTTTCCGATGCTGTGGTGCAGACTGCTCTCGCGCTTTACAACAGGCTCGGCAACGAGGGAGAGGACAAGCGCACGGAGAATGACATTTCGGTGTCATTCTCCGATATCATCAACGACGATATCAGACAGAGACTTAAAAATTATCCGAGAAAGGTGGGAACGGTGAATGCAGCTCACACAGAAAAGACTTAAACGTGTCAACATCTTTACGGGCAGGCTTTCCGACAGCGGCTATATCGGGAAAAAGTACGTTCCCGAAATGCTCGGGTTCGTTTACGCGGAGGTGTTCCCCGAAAAAGAAACGCTCTCACGCGAACAGAGCGGTGAAAGAACAGCGGGCGGCGCGACCATGATACTCCGTGCGGATGCAGGCGTAAAATGCGGCGACCTTGCGGGGATCTTCGGTGAGGATCCCGACAGCAGAGTCCTTGAAGTTACGCGCTGTCCCGGTCATGTTACCGTCAGAACGGAGCGGTTATGATACCCGACCTCACAAATGAGATAAATCATGCGGTGAAGCGCCTCGGCGAGATAGCTTACGACAAGTCGAAGGAGATATGCCCGGTAGTTACCGGCAACCTCAAACGCAGCATCACCCTTATGGACACATACGACAGGATGAGGGCAGCTTCGGAAGCTATCATTTTCACCAACGTCCACTATTCCGCCGATGTGGAGTTCGGAGGTCCCTACAACAAGCCGAGACACTACCTCGGCGGCGGGCTTGAAGCCGCAAGAGCACGCGTCGGACAGGTGTTTACCATTTTTCTCGGAGGTCATACGGAATGATAGATGTCAAGCCTTATATCGCGGGGCTGCTGGGGGATATCGCGGATGTTGAACTCGCTTTTCCCCAGTGCCCCGAAACGCTCCCGGTCATTACACTCACCGAAACGGGGAACGATGTTTCGGTGATACTCAGCGGCAAGGACAGATACAGCGTCATAACCTTGCAGACAGACGTTTACGCGGATGACGCGGCGACAGTCACGCAGCTTGCCGTAACGGTAAATTCACGGCTCTCGGCGCTGGGCATAAAGCGCAGCTTCGCACAGCTCATCACCGATGAGAAGTACCCGAGAATGTGCATGAGGTTTCGCTTCGGGGTCGATGAGCTCACCGGCAGGGTCGTTTCTTTGTAATATTTTGCAGGACAGCCGCCTTACCCCGTTCAGCGGGGCAGGGCGGTCTTTTCGGAAAGGAAATGTTTATGGAACTTCTTTCTTCGGGTACTGCCTTTTTCCTTAACGGGCAGAACCTTTACGGTCTTAAATCCACTCCCGAACTCGGCGGTACACGCGAAAAAAGGGAGGTCACGAACCTTCTCGATACCGCGCACAGATATATTGCGGGACTTTATAAATATGATGACCTCACTTTCGATTTCTACTACAACAGCGCGGACGAGAACCCGAATGTTTCGTCCGGTCAGGTGGCGGCGGCTTTCTCCGCTGCAAGAGCGGTCGAGCTTGCGGGTACTTCCGTTCCGCAGAAGGTTAGGTTTCCCGACGGCTCGTCCTTCACATGGACGGGGCAGGTGGGCACAAAGATCAAGCGCATGGAGCCGGACGGGGTAATGGAATTCAGCATCGTTTCCATTCCCAACACCGAGCTTGTTTACAGCGAATCGTAAACGGACAGACTGCTTATTTTTCGGAGGTTATGAAATGAGATTACCTTATACCGAATTTACTGTCGGCGGAAAGACATATATGCTGAGACTTCCGGCACTTTCCGCCGCACGCTTTGAGGAACGCACCGGTATGTCCGTTTACGGGGCGGTCGGGGGATGCGACAAGGTGAGCAATGCGGCAGAACTGCTCTACTCGCTTATCGAGAGCGTTAAGCCGGAATTCACAAAACAGGATACCTTTGCGCTCATCGACGAATACATCGCAGAGGGCGGGACGCTGCTCTCGCTCAATGAGGTCATCGCAAAGGCTCTCGGTAATTCCGGTTTTTTCGCAGAGGCTTCTCCTGCGCCCGCGAACTGATACGCAGACTGCACGGAGAAGCGCTGAGATACTGCCGCGAACCTCTCGGGCTGTGGGATATGACGGCATACGAACTGGAAGATGTCATAAGAGCGGGCAGGCGCAGAGAACGGGAGGATGCTGAAAACCTTGAGACGCTCGCTTTCAACATCGGTGCCTTCGTACTTACCGCCGTCAACGCCCCGGGGAGGTTCCCGAAAACGCCGGATGCCGCTTTCGGCAGGGCGGGAAAGCCTCCCGCGGACGGCGGCAAGGCGGATATGGCGGCTATCGCACAGCAGATAAACAGACGATTGCAAAGGAGAAAAAATGATAGTCGATGAACTGAGAGTGAAGATATCGGCAGACGCGGAATCTTTCAAAAAAGAAGTCACCGATGCCAATTCGGCGCTCCAGACTTTCAGGAACAGGGCGGTCGCCGCTGCGGCGGAGATAAATGTCGCTTTCGACGAGATCATGGAGATCATCGGGACGGTGTCTTCCGCAGACGGGGAAGTGTCCTCGCTTACTTTCCCCGAATTCGGGGGAGAGATACCGGTAGGCCCGTTCCTGCCGGTGCTTCCCGAAGCACCCTCGGAAAGCGGCTCACAGCCGGAGCTTTATCTGCCGGACACTGACTACGGCTCCCGCACGGGTTTTCCGCAGAGAACGGCGGAAGTTCCCGAACTCGGCAGGAACGATACACTTATCGGGGCGGTCAGCGGGACGGAGGATGATGCGCAGCCCGTCAATATCACCACGAGCATCATGCTCGACGGTGATAAGGTCGGTGAGTCGGTGGACAGGTTCCTCATCAGGAGAAATAAGATAACTAACGGATTGGAGAGTATGACCTGATATGTATTTCCTTAAGATCAACGATACCGTGCTGCCGACCCCGTGTTATTACTCGGTGACTTCAAGGGATATCGAAAGCTCCGACAGCGGGCGTTACGATGAGACGGGGATCGTCCACAGGAACAGGGTGCGCACTAACGTAAGGACCTGCGATGTGAAGTGGAAGATACCCGGAAATATGCTCAGTGTGCTGGATGTCAACCTTTCGGATGCACTGCTGAAGGTAAGTATGCTCGACCCCTCGTCGGCAGGCTACACGGAATGTGATATGTATGCCAAAAACGTAAAGTCCGATTTCTTCCAGCATCAGAACGGGAACGAGCTTTCGAGCTGGTGGGAGATCTCGTGCAGGCTCGAAGAATTCTGAGGAGGGTGAACGGTGTACAATGTAAGTGATGATTACCTCGCGGCAGTTGCCGCAAAAGTCAGAGAAGACAAGGTAACGGGTACGATCACCCTCGCGGACGGCAATACCATAGAAGTAAACGACACGGTGCTCGTCAGGGATTCGCTCAAGCTCACAAAGGAGCTTTGCAGCGGGAAATACCGCATAGGGACTTTCAACCTGTCCTGCCTGCGGTTTTCAATATTCATCGGCAACGCGCTGGGGCTCGACCTTACCGGCGCCACCGCGGAGCTTTCCTACAGCATCGCGATAGAAGAAAACAACTTCGCGAGCGTGCCGCTCGGAACGTTTCTCGTTGACCCCGTTCTGTCCGTCAGGAGAAAGAACATCCTCAGCATCACCGCGTTCGACAGGGGCGTGATGTTCGACAGAGAGCCGTCCGCAGAACTCAGGGCGCTGGAAGATACACCCGCGAACATCATTATCGCGGTGTGTGAGGAATGCGGGGTCGGGACGGATATCGAAGAGACCTCCTTCGATGATATGCCCAACAGCAGTATCACGGTGAGCGCGGGCGAAAAGCAGATACAGACGTGCAGAGATATCGTGATGTGGTGCTGTGCGCTGCTCTGCGGTTACGCGGTCATCGACAGAGCCGGGAAACTTGCGGTCATATCCGCAAAGTACAGTGTTACAGCGTCCGACAGCTCCGTTATAGATACTGACCGCGAGATATCTGCCGCCGAACGCAGAAGCATCATAGTTACCGACACAAGGGCGTATATAAAATACCTCACCGCTTACGTCGGAAAAGATGTGGTGAACTACGAGTCGGAGTTTGTTTCCGCTGACGAACAG
>CAMHBE010000043.1 GCA_946183095.1 uncultured Clostridia bacterium
TGCCGAGCTTATTTTCGGGAGTATCGTCTGCGGTATGGCTGTGAATTCCGTCACATACCACCAGAGAGCTATGATGACAACAGGGACGATAAGTCCGAGCAGTATCGCAGTTATGTTCTTTTTCATTTTATATGTCTCCTTTTTTCAGGTGCGTCCGGCATAACACAGCAAACATATAGATAATATATGATTGCTGCTCGCGTTATATCCGCAAAAGCCGTTTTTGTCAATAACCAAAATAAAACTTTGTAGGTTATTACATTGTTTAATGATCCTGCATAAATCTTTTCGTTCAAAAAAATCATAATATTCCTATATGTATTCAGAACAAATATTTATTTCCTATAATTCAATAAATGCGGTATCAGATATCGGCAGGATTTTATATTATCAATTCTATTGACAAATTCCGGACCATATGATAAAATGTTTATCAAATATAGACAATGGATCATCAAAAGGCGGTAAGAGTATGTGGAGCAGGGAATTTGATGCGGAACTGATGGCTGCAAGGCGGACGGTTCTGCTTGAAAAAGGATTTGAGATCTTTACAAAGAGAGGCATAGAGTCCGTATCTATGCAGAACATCGCTGACGCGGCAGGCTGCGGGATAGCAACACTTTACCGTTATTTCGATAAAAAACAGGGTTTTGTGATAGAGGTAGCTACAAAAAAATGGAATGAGATCCGGGAACTGGACAGCAAGAGGCGTGAGGAAGCAAACATTGACGGCATGACAGCGGCGGAAATCCTCGAATTCTACCTTGACGGATTTCTGATGCTGTACCGTGAGAAAAAGGATCTTCTGCGTTTCAATCAGATGTTCAATATGTATGTGGAAGGGGCAGGGATAGAAAAAAACGCTCTTGAAACATACTATGGCATGATAGAAAATTTCGGAGAGTACTGCCGTATGATATATGAGCGGGCAAAGACGGATAAGACAGTCCGCACCGACATACCGGAAACAGAAATGTTCTCAACAACGCTCCATCTCATGCTTGCGGCGGTCACAAGATACGCGGTGGGGCTTGTATATAAGCCGGAAACGGGATCTGACGATATGAAGGAGCTTGAAACGCTCAAAGCTATGATGCTTGCGATGTACAGGCAGGTATGAAACGTGACAGTTCAGGAGAGATTTATGTAACTGCATGACGCAGTAAAGAAGGCTCCCGAAACAGACAGCAGCTTGTTTCAGAAAGGATTGCTATATGGAAAAGTGGGTAATAGTTGTTGATGATGACATCTTAAATCTGAAGGTAGCAGGATATATACTAAGCCGGAACGATATGCGCGTTACGTCTTTGAGTTCGGGCGAGGAGCTTCTTGACTGCGTAGCCGTGAACGGCACACCCGATCTGATACTGCTTGACATAAGCATGCCGGAAATGGACGGATTCGAGGCGCTCGCAAAGCTGCGCGAGACTGAAAAGGCAAACGGGTGGGAGGAGACCCCGGTCGTTTTTCTTACCGCTGCCGAGGGTGCAGACACCGAGACTCACGGATTTGAAGCCGGCGTATCGGATTACATAAAAAAACCGTTTGTTCCGGAAGTATTTCTGCGCCGCATAAACAATGTCTTATCAAAGCAGGAAAAAATGCTGACCTTCAAGAACGAGGCGACGATCGACAAACTCACGGGCTTTCTGAACAAGGGAGCTGCCGGCGTGGAATATTCACGGCTGTGTTCATCGGAACCGGGCTGTCTGCTGATGATCGACCTTGATTCGTTCAAACTTGTAAATGATATCTACGGTCATGAGACCGGCGATGAGGTGCTGATAAGCTTTTCGCGGATAGTTTCCGCCGCTCTTCCGAAAGAGAGCAGGGTGGCAAGGTTCGGCGGCGACGAGTTTGTTTCATTCTGCCCGGAAAAGCTCAGCCATGAAAAGCTTTCGGAGATCACGGCGAAAATAAATGAGGACATGATAAGAGACGCAAAGAGGCTTATGGGTGAAGATATGCAGATACCTATCGGCGCGTCGATAGGAGCTGTGGCGGTGCCGGATCACGGCAACGACTATGATTCTCTTCTGAAGCTTGCGGACAAGGCGCTTTACAGCGTAAAGCGGCACGGAAAACATGGCTGTGCGCTGTACAGCGCAGATGATTTCCCGGATGATGAAGAAAATGATATCCTTGATATCCACAGTGTTTCGGAGATACTCGGCGAACGCTCTATACCGAATGTCGCATTGCAGCTCGACAGCGAATCTTTCGCGTATGTTTACAGATATGTGATGAGGTACATCATACGCAATAACCGGACAGCCTGCAAAGTGATGTTTACGCTGTCCCGGAACGCGGGTACTGATGAGGACGAATACAAGGAGCTTTGTACCGAATTCGGAAATCATATAAGGGAATCTCTGCGGAAATCCGACATTTTCATGCGAAACCGCTCGGACAGGTATTTTGTGTTTCTCACAGATGTCCGCAGGGAAGCGATGGAAAAGGTCATCGGCAATCTTCTCCGCAGCTGGTGTGAGCTGCACGGCGACAAGCTCCTTGCGTCGTTTGAAACGGAGTTCATCGGCAGCACGGACGATCATGTGAAGCATTCCGACAAGATCAGCATAGCTGTTGTTGATGACGATTACCCGAATCTGCGCATGGCAGAACATATATTGAACAAAGCAGGATACGGTGTCACCACGTTCAGATCCGGTCAGGCTCTGCTTGATCATGTCGAAAAAAGCATTCCCGATCTTATTCTTCTCGATATAATAATGCCCGACATGGACGGATTTGAAACAATTATAAAGCTCCGCAGCATGGAGCGGGAAATATCGGAGATACCGGTAATATTCCTTACCGCCGATGATAATACGGAGTCGGAGAGCAAAGGTCTTTCCCTCGGCGCTATGGATTTTATCAAAAAGCCGTTTGCGCCGGAGATCTTTCTGCTCCGTGTAAGGCATACTATTGAGCTGACTACCCTTCAGCGCTCTCTTAGCGCTGAAGTGGAGCGCAAAACCGGTGAGAACAGAGCTTTGTTTCTGCACGTTGTAAAGTCTCTTGCCGACGCGATCGACGCAAAGGATACCTATACAAACGGACATTCCGGCAGAGTCGCGGAGTATTCAATGGATATAGCAAGGCGCGCTGGATATCCGGCGCAGCGGCAGAGCGACATCTATATGATGGGACTTCTGCATGATGTAGGAAAGATTGGTATTCCCGACGCTGTGATCAACAAGCCTGCTCGTCTCACAGACGAAGAATATGAGATCATCAAGACCCACCCGGTAATGGGCGCACGGATACTGAAAAATATACAGGAGATGCCGAAGCTTGCGACAGGTGCAAGGTGGCATCATGAGCGCTATGACGGCAGAGGCTATCCGGACGGTCTGAAAGGCGGCGATATTCCCGAGGAAGCAAGGATAATCGCCGTAGCAGATGCTTACGACGCTATGACGAGCCGCAGAAGCTACCGTGATGTGATGTCTCAGGAAAAAGTCCGCAGCGAGATCGAAAAAGGAAGAGGTACACAGTTTGACCCGAGGTTTGCGGACATAATGCTCGCAATGATAGACGAAGATGTGGATTATAAAATGAGAGAGGTGTGACGTATGCGCGGAAGGGATCTTGAAACATCATTTCACATGATCTTACTCGGTATGTTTTCCGTGATGACGGTGGTGTTTGATATAATAATCGTACTGTCACAGTGGGAACTTCCGGCTATACCCATCATAACCGGTGCGTGCGCTTTATGCTGGGTGATGCATTTTACGGACACGGGAAAGCCCGCGATCAGGCTGTACCTGTATATCATCGTCATTCTCGGAGTTCTGATGTTCTATGCTCTTCACGGCATACCCATAACCGATATACCGATATTACTGTGCCTGCTTATAGTTATACTCTCGCGGCAGAATGATGTCAAGCTTGTTCTGCTGACGGCTCTGTCATACCCTATATACATCGCCGTGAATGTTTTTATAACCGGATATCTGAATGCCGATACCTCAACTACGGTCTATTCAAGAATAGCTCTCGGGATCTTCTGCCTTTCGTTCGCGGCGGGGATAGCCGTATATTTTATCCTGATCGGCCGCAAGAACGGGAATGAAAAGGACGAACTGCGCCGGGAAGCGGAAGACGCTAAAAATGATACAAAGCAGTTTCTTGCCAATATGTCCCACGAGCTCAGAACGCCCATAAACGTGATCTGCGGACTGAGCGAGCTGATGCTTGACGCAGGTCTTCCGGAAAAATACAGTGATGACCTGTACGCGCTGTACAGTGCCGGAAAGCGCATACAGCGCCAGATAAGCGACATACTTATATTCTCCGAACTTCAGACTGACCGTTTCCGTATCGCGGAAAGCGAGTACGAGCCGGAGTCAGTGATCTATGACACGATACGGAACGTTTTTACCAAGTCATACATAGGCGCGGATTTTGCAGTCGATTTATCTCCTGCCGTACCGCGTGTGCTTATCGGCGATGCAAAGCGTCTCCGCAAGATACTCGAATGTCTGCTTGACAACGCGGTGAAATTCACGGAGTCCGGCGGCGGATATCTTTATATCAGCTCCCGTCCGCTGGGAGATGATATCAACCTCAATATAGACGTATATGATACGGGCGTGGGCATCGAGAACAAATACAGGAACCGCCTGTTCAGCGGCACTTTTGCAGCCGATGACAGCACCGAGCGGCGCAGGGGCGGGCTTGGTCTCGGACTTGCGATAGTCCACGGGATAGTGCGTTCAATGCACGGTTTTGTAAAACTTGAAAGCAGCGGCAAGGGGACCCATGTTCACGTCACCGTTCCGCAGAAAGTGGCTGACCGGACGTGCTGCATAGGCATCTCCGGCGCGGGAAAATACCATGCGGTATGCTGGTTTGACAGGTCGAAATACGCGCGTCGCGAAGTGGGAGAGTACTATTACAAGACAGTGGATCATGTCCATGAAGAACTGGGCGTTGACGTAACGGTCGTGACCTCGCTGGCACAGCTCAGAGAACGGGCGGAAAAGGGCGGCGTAACGCACATTTTTATTGCCGAAGCCGAATATGGCAGTGACCCGTCATATTTTGAAAGGATCGCAAAGCAATGCTGGGTATGCGTATTTTCCGGGGGGCAGTTCACGCTTCCCGCCGACAGTTCTGTCAGCATCATCAGAAAGCCTGTGTATCTTCCGGCGGTAGTGGGCTTCTTAAAGCGATCCGGTCCCGGAGCGCAGACCGCAAGAATGGACGTTGAGACCGAAGAGGAGCTGTCCCGTCTGCCGTCCGGTAAGAAGGCTCTTGTGGTGGACGACGAGCCGATGAACATAATGGTGGCAAAGGGCATGCTGCAAAGGTTCGGATTAAGAGTATTTTCGGCGGCGAGCGGTCCGGAGGCTATCGGTATATGCAGCTCCGAGAACATTGATATCATATTTATGGATCACATGATGCCGGATATGAACGGTACGGACGCTATGAGAGCGATACGGAATTTGAGCGGCGGCTATTACAGGCACAGACCGATAGTGGCGCTTACCGCCAACGCCATGAGCGGCGCGAGGGACTATTTCCTCAGTATGGGCTTTGACGGATTCCTTTCAAAGCCGGTATCCATGAAAAATATGCACAGAGTTCTGGAACAATTTTTGCGGGAGGACACAGATGAGTGAAGAAAGGGAACAGCCTCACATACTGATAACCACCGACAGCGTCTGTGACCTGCCGCCGGAGCTTATCAGGGAATATTCGGTCAGAGTCCTTCCCAACATTGTCAGGACACGGGACGGTCAGTTTCTTGACGGCGTGGAAATAAGCCCCGACGATCTTCTTGATTATATGGAAACAACGGACGATGTTGTTATGTCGGACGCTGCTTCGGAAGAGGATTATCTGAGTTTTTTCAGAGAAAACATACGCGACAATACCGCGATACTTCACATAACAATGGGGCGGTATGCGAGCAAGGGCTACGATAATGCGGTAAAAGCGGCTGAAAGCGTACCCGGCGTATATGTTCTCGACTCTGGGCAGATCTCCAGCGGCCTCGGACTTGTCGTTCTCAGGGCGGCGGAGCTTGCAAGAGAAGAGCATAATATGCAGCAGCTCCGTGCGGAGGTCAGTGAGTACGCTTCAAGGGTATCATCGACATTCATAGTGCGCGAGCTTGAGTTTATGAACAGGAACGGCAGGCTCGGCAGCGGCATGCGCAAGCTGTGTGAAAGAATGCTGCTGCGTCCCATGCTTGTGATGAAGAAAAGCAGGATCGTAGTAGGCGGTATGGTGTACGGACTTCACGAAGCGTCGATGCGCTCCTATATACGCGGACAGCTGCACGGCAGGAATGACATTGAGACCGACACGCTTTTCATAACCTATGCGGGACTCGATGACACCGAGCTTGGAAAAATAGCGGAGACAGTCCGGAAATACGCGATATTCCGCAATGTTTATTATGTGAAAGCTTCCTCGGCTGTAGCCTGCAACTGCGGCAGGGGCTGCTTCGGTCTGCTCTTTGCGTACAGTCCGAAGGAAAAGAGCAGGACGGGAACAGAGCATATCCTTTCAAAGCGCTTCAATTATGCGCTGCTGGCGGTGTTCGCCGCTGCCATGAGTTTGGTGCTGGTATTCAACTTCCGGCTGTTCTACTCGATGATAAGCGGACAGGCAGACGCGATAGGACGCGCACAGCTCGAATCGGTATCGGGAGACCTTGAACAGACACTGTACGAGGCGGAGATACTCACGAGACAGATAGCGTCGGGACTGGAGCTGCTTTACAAGGAAAACGCTTCGGGAGACGAGATCGACGCCTATCTCAAAACTAACAAGGACTACAATTCCGTCGGAAGCTGCACGAACGTATATGCCGCGGGCGAGGACTGGTACAGCATTCCGGATTTTGTGATGCCGGAGGATTTTGACCCTGTTCAGCGCGACTGGTACAAGGGCGCACGCAAAAAGGGAAGCGGCAGTATCTATTATACTGCCCCATATCTTGATCTTGCGTCGGGAGAAATGTGCTTCACGGTGTCGGAGCTGCTGTCTGACGGAACGACTGTAGTTGCGCTCGACTTCAACCTGACAGGCTTGCAGGAGAGCGTTTCAAAGATAAGTATTGCGGGCGGTGACGCACTTATTGTCAGCGGGAGCGGTCAGATAGTCGGTTATGCCGATGTTGCCGCGGTAGGTCAGCCTATTTCCGCAGCTCTGCCGCAGTACACCGCCGTATTCCAGAGAATACTTTCCTCCGGTGAGAGCTCACTTAATTTCCACACAAAAATAAGCGGTACCGACAGCGTTGTCTTCTACAACCGTACAGCGAATGAATGGTATCTGCTGTCCGTAGTCAGCCAGACCGCTCTCTACCGGAACAATATGACAGGTATCATTGCGAATACGGCGGTAAATCTCTGCCTTATTGCGGGAATGATACTGCTGTACATTTTCGGCATACGTTACAGGAGAAGGATAGAGCAGCGCCTTAAATATACCGAGAGCGCGGTCAGCGGCGCGGTTGCCAGAATAAGTGCGCCTATGGAAGACATAGTGAAGCGCAGCGATTACCACCTTCTCCGGTCAAGCGACGAGCCGGAAGTCTATATGGAGCGTCTGCGTGAGTCCTCGCTCAAAATGAAATCCGCACTTGCCTCGCTTTATACGGTAGATACCGATGCCGGCAAAAAGGAGCAGGAGAGCGGCAGGATAATAAAAGACGTACATGCCGATTCAGACATCTCCGACCGCACCAACAGGCATGCCTGCGCCGGTATCATAGCGCTGCTCGCGGTAACGATGATACTGTGCATCGCGATATCGACGGTACTTATGATAAACTGGGGCAATACCCGTATGGAAAAGGAAACGGGAGATTACACATCAGAACTTGAGTCGTGGATAGTCGAGCAGAAAAGCGTACTGGATATGTTTGTGAGCTTTATTTCCGCCGAGCCGGAAATGCTCGGTGATTATGACAAATGCGTTGAATGGCTGAACGATATCACCGTGCAGTATGATGATATCTCGGTATCATACATGACCGATCCCCGCGCGGAGCATACGGTTATTATGAACAACGGCTGGGAGCCCGATGATGACTGGCACGTTGAGGAAAGACAGTGGTACATAGATTCCATAGAGTCGGAAAAAGAGGACGGCTTCTCCGTATCCGCCCCGTATTATGACGAACAGATAGGAGCTTACTGCGTCACATTCAGTAAAAGAGTATATGACAAGACCGGCAATTTCTTAGGTGTTTTCGGAATAGATTTCTTCCTTGACAAGCTTACCGGCATACTTGATTCGAGCTATACCGATGAGGGGTATGCGTTTCTTGCGGACGCGGACGGGCAGATCATAAATCACCCCGCTCCGGAGTATCAGATGTCGGAAAGCAACGTGGTAACACTTGAACAGGCGGGTTATCTTGATGCGGTGCTCGCCGGGGATACTGTCGTCATCAAAGACTATGACGGCGGCTACAAAGCCTTTTATGCAGTACCCGACCCTACCTCCGGCTTCACTATTGTCTGCGTGAAAAACTGGAATGTGATATACGGCAGTCTTGTAAGCTACATTATTGTCTTCATAGTGATATTCGGTGCGGGTATAGCGATAACAGGCTCACTGCTCCATATAATGATCGTATGGCAGAAGCGGGTGCGGAAAACTCTCGAAAATTCCGCCGCGGAAGCCGAAAAAGCAGGTCAGGCAAAATCGCAGTTCCTGGCGCAGATGTCGCATGAGATACGCACCCCGATAAACGCGGTTCTCGGTATGAATGAAATGATAATGCGCGAGAGCAGCAGCGATGACATCAAGGAATATTCCGAGAACATACAGAATGCCGGACGCACACTGCTTACGCTCATAAACAGCATTCTTGACTTTTCAAAGATAGAGGACGGCAAAATGGAGATAGTGCCTGTCAGCTACGATACAGCATCAATGATAAATGATCTTGTCAATATGGTGCTTGAAAGAGCCGAACAGAAAAATCTTGAATTTAAGACAGAGATCGACAGGAAGCTGCCCAAAACTCTTTACGGCGATGATGTGCGCATAAGACAGATAATCACCAATATACTCACAAACGCGGTCAAATACACTCCCAAGGGCAGTGTCACCCTGCGTATGCTTATTGCGGACAGAAACGGAGACAGGATAACGCTGCGTACCGAGGTGCAGGACACCGGTATCGGTATCCGCCCCGAGGACAGAGATGCGCTTTTCGAGTCGTTCAGAAGGCTTGACAGCGAGAAAAACCGTGCGATAGAGGGTACCGGTCTCGGCATCTCCATCGTTCAGAAGCTTCTCGTCATGATGGGAAGCGAGCTTCAGCTTGACAGCGTTTACGGCGAGGGCTCACGGTTCTGGTTCGATATAGTGCAGGAGGTCGTTGACGACGAGCCTATCGGTGACTATGAGGAGCGTCTGCGCCTGTCCCGTCACAATGAAAACAGCCGGGAGTATATCTACGCTCCCGATGCGAGAGTTCTGGTCGTAGATGACAACATGATGAATCTTAAAGTTGCGAAAGGACTTCTCAAACGCACAGGCATAAAGGTCGATATCGTTGCCGGCGGCAGCGACGCTTTAAAGGCGGTTACGCAGAACAGGTATGACATTAT
Organism: uncultured Clostridia bacterium; assembly: GCA_946183095.1. Taxonomy (GTDB): domain Bacteria; phylum Bacillota; class Clostridia; order Oscillospirales; family Ruminococcaceae; genus Ruminiclostridium_E. The sequence continues at coordinate 9,594 of CAMHBE010000043.1, forward strand.
CTTCCTTGACCACATGATGCCAGGTATGGACGGTCTTGAAACGCGGAAGAATATGGAAACTGCAGGTCTGCTGGGCGAGAACACTGCGGTGATAATGATGACCGCCAATGCCATAGTCGGCGCGAAGGAGGAATACCTTTCGGCAGGCTTCGACGATTATCTCTCGAAGCCGATAGAAGTCAGAAGTCTTGAAATGATACTGAAAAAGTATCTGCCCGCCGAAAAAATCGGATATAAGACCGCTGACATCAGGACCGGCGGGACTTCTGCGGATCCCGTTCCTGCTGCCGCGGCAGATGATACAGCCGCGGCACAGACGGCTCACGTCGGTCCGGTGCAGGAAAACACGCAGGACGAAGAGACAAATGATGTGATAGATAAAAATGTCGGGCTGGAGTATTGCATGAATGAAGAGGACTTCTACCGTGAAATGCTTGACACCTATATCAAGGAAAAAACGGAAAAGACAGCACAGCTTGAATCGGCATTGAAAAACGGTGATCTGAAACGATATACCGTGCTGATACATGGACTTAAAAGCACATCAAAGATGATAGGCGCGGTCAGATTCTCCGAACTTGCTTACGAGCTTGAGTGTGCGGGAAAAGAAGGGAGACTCGATGATATAAAGAAAAAGCATGATGATGCAATGGAAGTTTATGAGCGTGTTATAAGGAAAGCCGGATCAATGATATCGTGACAAAAAGAACTCCCCAGCAGGTCAGTATCCCGAAAAACACCGATCGCTCCGTCATCATGGCACCGCATAAAGATTCCGCCGCTGATACCGTAAAATGATACTTGCTTTAGGGCACCTCTAAAAACCTCTTGCCGCCCATTCGCACCGCCCTAAAGCCGT